>NZ_DAISXK010000004.1:0-116545 GCF_036825875.1 Paucihalobacter sp.
TGCAATAACGCCATTGGATGCGAATAAACTTCTTGAATATCAGAAATTTTTTGATTGGGTAAAGCCATTAAGTGATGCTGAATATCTAAATAATGTTCTCCGGTTATATGAAGGTTATTGACGTCAATTAAAGCATAATTAGGAAGTATAGAACCAGCTATTGAATTCTCTAAAGCCATAATTACAGCATCACTTGCACCAGATATCACGCTATCAACTGCTTGGTCGAACGACAAAAATTCGTTTACGGTAACTTCATTTCCAAAATACTGCTGACTTACAATATGGTGAAACGACCCTTTAATTCCTTGTATGGCGACTTTTTTTATCATGTCAAAAAAAAAGTCCCGATATTATATCGAGACCTTTGTAAATTGTTATATCTGTTTTTAAACACACATAGCAGGTCTCGTTTCTTTGCTAAAAAAGAAATAAAACCAGTTATAATATGTGTTAGTATTAATCATATTGTGAATTGAGTTGGCTAAAGTAATTAATAAATTGAAAAAACAAAATCTATTAAACAAAATTTTAGCTTTCAACGTTATCAAAATACTTATTTTTACCAAAATTTTGTTTTTTTATGTCTATAAAAGTTGAAAATCTTTCAAAATTTTACGGAAACCAAGCTGCTTTAAAATCTATTTCTTTTGAAATAAAAAAGGGTGAAATTGTTGGTTTTTTAGGTCCGAATGGCGCTGGTAAATCAACCATGATGAAAATTCTAACTACTTATATTCCCGCTTCCGAAGGCATGGCAATGGTAAATGATTTCAATGTGAGCCTTCAAGCTAAAGAAGTTCAAAAGCGAATTGGTTATTTGCCTGAGCACAATCCGTTGTATTTAGAATTATATGTAAAAGAATACTTACAATTTAACGCTGACATATTCAAAATAGGCAAAACACGTATTGAAGAAGTCATTAACCAGACGGGTTTGACATCCGAAGCTCATAAAAAAATCGGACAACTTTCTAAAGGTTATCGGCAGCGTGTTGGTTTGGCTGTTGCCTTGCTGCATAATCCCGATGTTTTGATTCTTGATGAACCAACCACCGGTTTAGATCCGAATCAGTTGGTTGAAGTGCGACAACTCATCAAATCCTTGGCAAAAGATAAAACCATCTTCCTTTCAACCCATATCATGCAAGAAGTTGAAGCCATGTGCGATCGAGTTATTATTATTAACAAAGGTGAAATTGTAGCAGATAAACTGCTTAAATCTTTAAGAGATAATGATAAACAAATTGTAGTGGTTGAATTTGATTACCGCGTTGAAGACGAATTTTTAAAGCGATTGCCTTATGTTACCAAAGTTTTGAACCCTCACGATTTTACTTACGAAATTACTTTTAACACGCAAAAAGATATGCGTTCGTATGTGTTTGATTTTGCGCATGATAATAACTTGAAAATTCTGCAATTAAATCAAAAAAATACCAATTTGGAAAGTTTGTTTAGAGAATTGACTGCTAGTTGAAAATTAACTGACCGGTAAATAAAACTTCTACTTCAACGTTTGGCGGCTGGTTGATGGCAATAACATCACCTGTAGAGACAATTTGCCCAATTATTGATTGTTGTGGATTCACAATCATATCGTTACCGCCACGGTGAAAAATATTTACATTCTGAGCTATAAGATTTCTACCTTCAAATCGACCTGCACCAGCAAAAAAGCGTACTCTTAAATTGTTAACGCTGCCATCTAAATAGAAAGACGACAAACCGTTGGCTACAATATCTATATTATTTGATGCCACCGAAAGTCTAAAATCACCCATTGTAAATGTACCTGGCATGTTGAAACTTTCTGAAATTAAGGTGAGGTTTTCAAAATTTAAAATGCCATTCGAGGTTGTTTCGTATTGGGTTGAAGTTCGTATTTCTGTTAAGGTTGGTGTAAAAACCGTTATTTTGGTAATGCCAAAATCTCGTACAAAATTGCAGGTATTATCATCAGTTAAGATGAGTTGGTCGTTTACAACCAACGCCATTACATCGTTTAAAAGGTTGCTTCCTGTTTCAATTAACACTGCATATTCGTCAGCTTCTTCTACTATTAAGGTAATATCTCTATTAACTAAAATTCGGCTGAATTCGGGAACCTCCCGAAATTCTTGAATAGTAGTTCCAGCCGTTTGAAAACAATCATTGGCATTTTCGCTATCGCAGGCAATAAGAGTGAAAATTAACAGTATGTAAGTTAGTTTTTTCATAATTATAGCCTCACGCCAATTCCAAATTCCACAGCTTCAGCTTTGGCGCCGTGTGACTTCAAGGTGACTGCACCGAATAACTTATCGCCAAAATAACGTTTTAAACCCACTCTAAAATAGGTACGTCCTTCAAAATCGAAAGGATAATAAACGTAATATCCCAATTGTGTTTCTAAGGACATCTTATTAACAAACAATTCGTGACCTACAAACAAGCCTACACGTTTAAAATCTTCATCACCATTTACCTCATTTTCAGGAAATGCTACACTTTGATAATTAATTAATTCTTTTAAAAAATTTGAAAAAAACATATCGGCACCAAATTGAACTGCACTACTTTTACTCAATCTCTTATCAGCGTAGGCCGAAAAAATATAAAATGGATATTGACTACTTCCAATTACGTCGCTTTGGTTGATTCCAGACCTGAAAACAAGGTTGTATTTTATGGGTTGTGTGAATTTTTCCTTCGTATTGTTTGAAATAAATTCCGGGTCTTGATCTTCCAAACTATAGGTCAAGCCAAAATTTAAGGTTACTGAATTGATGCTCGTATTTGGGGCTTTCACATTGGCATTTGAATAGTGAATCAACGCCAATCCCGTTTGAAAACCAAATCGATCAAAAAGGCGTTCCTTTTTATAATTCAGCATAACATATGTGCTACTCATAACACGCGAACCAAAGGCGATATTCTTAAAATTATTTTCTTTGTCGTAAGGATTGGTAGTAAGCGCCAAACCTTGACCTATACGCAGCATTACATTTCGATTGAAAAAATAGAAATTGTAATGTCCGTAAATTGCATAATTTTCGCCAAGTGCTTCATTCTTTAAATTCTGATAGGTAAAAGACACGCCGTAATCGGGATAATTAAAGCGTTGCTCCCATTCTTGATGACCGAAAGTCTTTTTATTCCAACTAACAATAAGTCCTTCGGGTCGGCCACTAATCAAATGTAAAATATCGTCGTTATGTAAAGCGATATTGCCTTTAAAATAATTTAGATCAAAATAGGAAGTGTTGGTTGGTTCTTCTTGTGAAAAAAGAAAGCCACCAATAAAGAATACCAAAACACCAAGCTGGTTTTTCATTCATAAACAATTCGCGACAAAATTAAGAGAATATTTAAAATACCTGGCTTGCAATGGCTTTTATATTGTCGCTTTTCCCCATGGAGTAGTAATGCAGAATTGGAATTCCTGCTTCCATTAATTCTTTTGATTGTGCCACACACCATTCTATGCCTACTTGCCTGATATCCTCATTAGTTTTGCATTTAATGATTTCCAAAATAAGTGCTTCAGGCAAATCAACATGAAAGCGGTGTGGAATTAAATTCAAGTGTTTTTTGATGGCAATTGGCTTTAATCCTGGAATTATTGGCACTGTAATGCCTTCGGAACGGCATTTTTCAACAAAACTGAAATATTTTTGATTGTCAAAAAACATTTGTGTGACTACGTATTCGGCACCATTGTTAATTTTCTTTTTTAAGTAATGAATATCACTATCTAAACTTGGTGCTTCCATATGCTTTTCCGGATAAGCACCAACTCCAATACAAAAATTGGTAGGTGCACAATTTTGTAAGTCCTCATCTAGGTAAAGACCTTTATTTAAATCGGTGATTTGAGTAACCAATTCTGATGCATAAGAATGTCCATCTTTTTCAGGCTCAAAATAGGTTTCCGATTTAATCGCATCGCCACGTAGGGCCATCACGTTGTGAATCCCTAAAAAATCAATGTCGATTAAAAAATTCTCGGTGTCTTCTTTGGTAAAACCACCACACAAAATATGCGGAATGGCGTCTACCTTATACTTGTTTTGAATAGCGGCGCAAATACCAACTGTTCCAGGTCTTTTCCGGACGACTTGTTTTTTTAACAAATCGTTTCCTAAATTTTTATACGTGTATTCTTCTCTATGATAGGTTACATCAATAAATGGTGGATTAAATTCCATTAAGGGATCGATATTATCAAAAATAGAATTGATATTTTGTCCTTTCAATGGTGGTAATATTTCAAAAGTGAATTGGGTCTTTCCGTTTGAATTTTCAATGTGTTTGGTTACTTTCATAGTGTTTTTCGCAAAAGTGAGAAGAATTTATAAGTTCTATCTTTCTCTATTTCTGTTATATAGCATTGAAATATGTTATTAACAAAGAGACTGTTGTTAATAGTAATACTTGCAAGGCAAATTTTAATTCAATTTTATATTTTTTCATTTCTGTAGGTTTAAAAATTCCGTGCAAAATTAACATCTTACAGCGTTTAAACCTTTAAGTCAGTTAAACTAAATTGTTAAGTTTCTGCCAAATTTGGATTTAACCATTTTCTCGCTTCATTTTCACTAATATTCCGGCGTTTGGCATAATCTTTCAATTGATCTTCTGTTATCTTTCCAAGTCCAAAATACTTGGCCTCTTTATTACCAAAATAATAGCCACTTACACTTGCAGCTGGCCACATGGCAAGACTTTCGGTGAGTTTAACACCAATTTCTTCTTCAACATTTAAAAGTTTCCAGATGGTTAATTTCTCTAGGTGATCTGGACACGCTGGATATCCAGGTGCTGGTCTGATACCTTTGTAGGCTTCTTTGATTAAATCGGTATTAGTTAGATTTTCATTTTCGGCGTAGGCCCAATACTTAGTACGTACTTCTTTGTGCAAATATTCGGCAAAGGCTTCAGCTAGTCTGTCTGCCAAAGCTTTGATCATAATAGAATTATAATCGTCATGGTTTTTTTCAAATTCAGTCGCCAATTCTTGTGTGCCAAATCCTGTAGAAACGCAAAAAGCACCCAAATAATCTTGTTTACCGCTATCTTTTGGTGCAATAAAATCGGATAAAGCAAAATTTGGTAACTCGTCCCGCTTTTGAAGTTGCTGGCGTAAGGTTAGAAATTTAAAAGTTTTCGCATTCTTAATTTCATCGGTTTCGTTTAAAACCTGCTTAACTTCTATATCGTCGTCGTCAACTGTATTTGCCGGGAATAAACCAAAAATAGCTTTGGCCTTCAACAACTTTTCGTCTAAAATTTGTTTTAATAGTTTTTGTGCATCTGCAAATAATTCGGTAGCTTGTTTTCCAACAACCTCATCATTTAAAATCTCTGGATATTTTCCATGCAAGTCCCAGCTTCTAAAAAATGGTGTCCAATCTATAAAATCGATGAGTTTTGAAAGGTCTAAATCTTGCAACACCTGAATACCTAATTGTTTTGGTTTTGAAATGGTTGTTTCATTCCAATTTATTTTGAACTTTCGTGCTCTTGCTTCTTCCAGAGTTCGGTATTCTTTATCTCTGGTACGATTGAGAAATTGCTCACGAAATTTATCGTATTCCTCACGAATTTGACTTTTGTAAACGGCATTATTATTCTGAAGTAAATCACCTACCACCGTAACCGCTCTAGAAGCATCATTAATATGAACGACCGTATGTTGATAATGCGGCGCAATTTTTACGGCAGTATGGGCTTTAGAAGTGGTTGCACCACCAATAATTAGTGGAATTTGAATATTTTGACGCTCTAATTCTTTCGAAATGTAAACCATTAAAGATGGCGTGATTAAACCGCTTAAACCAATAATGTCAACTTTTTCACGTACTGCAGTTTCGATAATTTTTTCTGGCGGAACCATCACTCCTAAATCAATAATTTCGTAGTTATTACAACCCAAAACGACACTTACAATATTCTTACCGATATCGTGTACGTCACCTTTTACTGTTGCCATCAAAATTCTACCTGCAAATTCTTGTTTTCCATCTTTTTCGGCTTCGATAAAGGGTTGTAAATACGCCACTGCCTTTTTCATAACCCGAGCAGATTTTACCACTTGCGGCAAGAACATTTTCCCGCTGCCAAATAAATCGCCCACCACGTTCATCCCAATCATCAAATGACCTTCAATTACACTAATCGGTTTTTGAACCGACAATCGTGCTTCTTCAACATCTTCAACAATAAAAGCATCCAAGCCTTTAACCAAAGCATGTGTGATTCGCGCTTGCAAATCGAGACTTCTCCATTCTAAAACCGTTTCTGTGGCATCTTTTTTCTGATCCTTAACCGAATCGGCATAATCCAACAACCGCTCGGTAGCGTCGTCTCTTCTGTCGAACAAAACATCCTCAACGCGCTCTAATAAATCCTTATTTATTTCATCATAAACCTCGAGCATTGCTGGGTTTACGATTCCCATATTCATACCGTTTTTAATAGCATGGTATAAAAATGCCGAGTGCATTGCTTCGCGTACAATATTATTTCCTCTAAATGAAAATGAAACATTACTTACACCACCAGAAACACTGGCATGAGGTAAGTTTTTACGAATCCATTTGGTGGCTTCAAAGAAATCCAGCGCATTTTTTCGATGTTCATCCATTCCAGTGGCTACCGGAAAAATATTGGGGTCGAAAATAATATCCTGCGGTGGAAAACCAACTTCATGAACTAATATGTCGTAAGATCGCTTGCAAATATCGATGCGACGTTGATAAGTATCGGCCTGACCAGCTTCGTCAAAAGCCATCACAATCACGGCAGCGCCATAACGTTTTACCAATTTGGCATGGTGCTTAAACTGTGCTTCGCCTTCTTTTAAGCTAATGGAGTTCACCACACTTTTACCTTGAACCACACGCAAGCCAGCTTCAATAATTTCCCATTTTGAACTGTCTATCATTAAGGGAATTCGGGAAATATCGGGTTCGGAAGCAATTAAGTTTAGGAATGTTGTCATGGCTTCTACGCCATCCAACATGCCTTCATCCATATTGACATCTAAAATTTGTGCGCCGCCATCCACTTGATTTCTGGCGACTTCTAAAGCTTCAGTAAAATTGCGTTCTTTTATCAGTCTTAAAAATTGTCTTGAACCAGTCACGTTGGTCCGCTCGCCCACATTAATAAAATTGCTGTTCGGTCCAATTAATAGAGGTTCTAATCCAGATAAGCTTAAATATTTAATTTTTTCAGACACAAAAATGAGATTTAGATGTTGGGTTGTAAAATTTGGTTTCCAGCTTTTCGGGGTTGATAGTTTTTTGCAACTTCGGCAATTGCCTTAATATGTTCCGGATTGGTCCCGCAACAGCCGCCTATGATATTGATTAGACCTTCTTTTAAATATTCTTCAATGTAAGACTGCATTTCGGCAGCACTTTCGTCGTATTCTCCAAAGGCGTTTGGCAAACCAGCATTGGGATGTGCAGAGGTATAAAATTCGGTTTCATAGGCCAATCTTTTTAAATACGGAAAGAGTTGCTCGGCACCTAAAGCACAGTTAAAACCAACACTCAATAAAGGAATATGCGAAATGGAGGTTAAAAAAGCTTCAACTGTTTGACCAGAAAGTGTTCTCCCTGACGCATCGGTAATTGTACCCGATACCATGATAGGAATATTAATATTATCTTCCTCTTTTATTTCTTCAATGGCAAATAATGCCGCCTTGGCATTCAAGGTGTCAAAAACCGTTTCAACTAAAAGCACATCAACGCCACCTTTAATTAAAGCTTTGGCTTGCTGTTTGTAGGCAATCCGTAAGTCTTCAAAAGTTACGGCTCGATATTCCGGCTTGTTAACATCTGGCGAAAGACTTGCCGTTCTATTAGTCGGACCAATACTGCCTGCCACAAATCTTGGCTTATTTGGATTTTTAGCTGTGAATTCTTGGGCTACTTCTTTGGCTATTCTTGCCGATTCATAATTGAGCTCATCCACTAAGAACTCCATATTGTAATCGGCCATTGCGATGGTTGTTCCCGAAAATGTGTTGGTTTCTACAATATCGGCACCAGCTTCAAAATATTGGCGATGAATGTCGGCAATCGCTTTTGGCTGGGTTAGTGACAGCAAATCGTTATTGCCTTTTAGCGAACTTGGATAATCCTTAAAACGTTCGCCTCTAAAATCTTCTTCCGAAAAATTATAGCGCTGTAACATGGTTCCCATGGCACCGTCTAAAATTAGAATTTTCTGATTTATAGCTTCAATTATGTTATTCATATAGAATGTGTTTGAAAGTTGATTTGTTTCAACTTGCTTAAAATTGTAATGCCTGTTCTAAATCACTTATAATATCATCGGGATGTTCTAAACCCACCGAAATACGCACCATTCCTGGAGAAATACCAGCTTCTTGGCGTTCCTCTTCCGTTAATTTTGCATGCGTTGTGGATGCTGGATGCGTTACTATGGTTCTGGTATCACCCAGATTTGCTGAAAGGGATAATAATTTTATTGAATTTAAAAATTCACGTCCCGCTTCTACTCCACCAATAATCTCGAAAGCAACCACATTCCCGCCAAGTTTCATTTGTTTTTTTGCCAATTCGTGTTGCGCATGAGATTTTAAAAATGGATATTTTACAAATTTAACTTTTTTATGCGTTTCTAAAAACTGCGCCACTTTCAGTGCATTTTCGCAATGCCTATCTACTCTAACCGCCAAGGTTTCTAGACTCTTGGATAAAATCCATGCATTAAACGGCGAGAGTGCCGGACCAGTATTTCTTGCAAACAAATATATTTTCTGAATTAATTCAGCTTTACCAACGGTGATGCCGCCAAGCACACGACCTTGACCATCAATTAATTTGGTAGCTGAGTGAATTACCAAATCGGCACCAAACTTTATAGGCTGCTGTAAATAAGGTGTTGCAAAACAATTATCAATAATTAGAATGAGTTTGTGCTTTTTAGCAATCTTTCCTAAATACTCTAAATCAAGTATATCTACGGCTGGATTGGTTGGACTTTCAGCATAAATAACCTTGGTGTTAGGCTGAATTAATGTTTCTATCGATTCAGGTTCGTTAACTTTAAAATAGCTTGTGTTGATATTCCACTTTGGAAAAATAGTTTTGTACATGCTTTGTGTAGAACCAAAAACACTGCTCGAAGACAGAATATGATCGCCCGAATTTAAAAGTGCTGCAAAGGTTGAAAACACTGCTGCCATTCCCGATGCAAACGCAAAACCACTTTCGGCACCTTCCATAGCACAAATTTTCTCGATAAATTCTGAAGTGTTTGGATTGGAATAACGGCTGTAAACATTGCGGTCTTTTTCATCAGCAAAAGAAGCGCGCATATCTTCAGCATCCTCAAACACATAACTAGAAGTTAGGTATAATGGATTTGAATGTTCTAGAAATTTAGAACGTTCAATTTGGGTTCTTATAGCATTGGTTTCAAATTTTTTCAAACTGGTTTTCTCGTTATTTCGTTTTTACTGTTTCGATACAAATATTATAAACTTGCAAAACTTCTTTTGCCGTCTTTAGTTAGTGTTTTTTTTTGAGGCTGAAAAATTGGAATTAAAAACTTAGACAATTGATCAAAAGCCATTAAAAACGCATCATGGCCATGAATTGATTTTATTTCGAAAATGCTCACATCTTCCTTAACCGATTTCAGTTCCACATAGGTTTCCCAGCACTCATCAGATTTAAATAGCAAGTCCGAATTAATTGTCACCAAATGAATATGTGCCGTAATTTTTGATGCTATCTCAGTAAAATTATCACCATTTCTCGTGATATCAATAGTTTTTAAAAATTGATTCATGAGTTTATAAGCCGATAATTTAAATCGGTCTGTAAGTTTATTACCATGATGATTCAGCCAACTTTCAATATAAAACAGACCGGATTCGTGTTGGTTTCTGTTGAATTTTTCACGAAAGGATTCTGGCGTTCTGTACAAAGTCATGGCATGCATGCGTGCATCCGCTAAAGCTGTTTTTGAATGATTAAGAATAGCATCTTGAATGTGACAATTTGCGATTAACCAATCCGAAGATTTCCAATGACAAGCAATAGGAATTAAATGCTGACACAATTCTGGCTTTTGAGCTGCCATTTCCCAAGCAATACCACCACCGACTGAGCCACCAATAATAGCAAATAATTGATGTATTTGTAATTGCTCAAGTGCTGAATTGAATATGGTAGCGACATCCGACGTAACGTAATCTTTGTAATTATTGATTAACTGATTTTCATCGCCATCGTAACCATTACCAGGAATATTAAAGGCCAAAACTCGGTAGGTATTGGTGTCAATTACTTTGTGTTCACCAACCAAATCTTGCCACCAACCATCTGGTCCGGTGATATTTGAATTACCTGTTAAAGCATGAATCACCAATACTACAGGCGCATCAGAATTCTGATTTCCGAATAGCTGATATGAAATATTAATTTTTATGGTATTGCCATTTGCCAAAGTTACCTCTGGCAAATGGGAATAAAGAAGTTGATTCATAACCGTTTTTATTAGCCTTAAATAGACAATTCCTTATTTAAATTAATTGCTTGGTTTTTACCGTCGCGAATGCTTCTTTTAAATCGGATTTTAAATCTTCAATATTTTCAATACCAACCGATAATCTGATTAAATCTTTGCTAACACCGGTTAACAATTGCGCTTCGTCACTCAATTGCTGGTGCGTGGTACTCGCTGGATGAATAATTAAGGATTTGGTATCGCCAATATTGGCTAATAATGAAAACAATTTAGTACTGTCAACTATTTTTTTCGCTGCCTCGAAACCACCTTTTGCTCCAAAAGTCACAATACCACTTTGGCCTTCTGGTAAATACTTTTCGGCTAAGGTTTTATATTTACTTGATTTTAATCCTGGATAATTAACCCATTCCACTTCTTCTTGTTTTTCTAACCATTCTGCCAGTTGCAAGGCGTTTTCGCTGTGTTTTTTAATGCGAAGTTCTAAAGTTTCCAATCCTTGAATAATTTGCCATGCATTAAACGGACTTAACGCACCTCCGTAATCTCTTAAACCTTCAATTCTTACTTTAGCAATAAAAGCTGCTTCTTCTAAAGCTTCGCTGTAAACTAAACCGTGGTAGCCAGCTGAAGGCTCAGTGAATTCTGGAAACTTTCCGTTCGTCCAGTCAAAAGTACCTGCATCTATTATAACGCCACCAAGTGCGGTGCCATTGCCGTTGATGTACTTTGTGAGTGAATGGATTACAATGTTTGCTCCGTGTTCAATAGGATTTAACAAATAAGGTGTAGCCACCGTGTTATCAACAATAAAAGGCACTTTAAACGACTTGGCTTGTTTTGCTATGGCCTCGATATCTAAAACATCTAATTTTGGATTTCCAACCGATTCAATGTAAAAAGCTCTCGTATTTTCTTGGGCTGCTTTTGCAAAATTTTCAGGATTTGAAGGATCTACAAAAGTGGTTGTGATACCATGTCTGGGCAAGGTAACACTCAACAAATTATAAGTGCCTCCATACAAACTGTTTGACGCTACAATGTGGTCGCCAGCTTTTAACAAGGTTAAAAAAGTAGTTGCGGTCGCAGCTGTTCCCGACGCAGTTACCACGGCTGCAATACCACCTTCTAAGGCTGCTAATCTTTGTTCGAGAACATCGTTTGTTGGATTGTTAATTCTGGTATAAATGTTACCAGTTTCGGCTAGCGAGAATAAATTGGCTGCGTGATCTGTATTGTTAAATACGTAAGCAGTAGATTGGTAAATTGGCACCGCTCTTGTGCCACCATTTTTTTGAACATCGTGTCCAGCATGCAACGCTTTGGTTGCGAATTTTTGTGTACTCATTTTTCTAATTTTTTTTGAGTTAATAAATAATTAAATCAAACAAGCCAAATAAGTCAATTGTTTGACCTACTTGTTAGAAAAATGTTATTAAGAAAAATATCGATATGCAGAAAGCATATCGCTTGAGTTATCTATCCAACTATCACAATAAATGAATTGTGTTGTCGGGTAGAATTTAGCACCTTCTTTATTGCTAAAGGGTTGCTAAGGCTTCAACGGGTCTATTCCCTCCGCCTTTCTTGATAACATTTCAGTAAGTGTTTGAACTTTGTGAATGCAAATATTCAATCATAAAAAGTTAAAAACAAAATTAATTGGCTATTTTTTTATTAGAAATTTCAATTTCAGCTAAATATTTGTTTCTTATCACCTGATCTACGGGTATATTATGAATTCTGCTTTCTAACCATGAAATGATATCTAAATACAAAAATGCACGACGCTCATACGGATCGTTTTCAAATTGCTTTAATTTTTTGTGTAAATCAATAAACGCTTTTTTAATGTTTTGAGGGTATAAGTCTTGTAAGCTTTTGATAAAATTTATCATTTCATTTTGTACTTCATTGAGTTCATCCATTTTAATTAAAAACTTGTAAGTTTCTCTCAATAAAACATCAAAATTATAATCGAGTCCAGCTTCGTAATGTGCAAATAAATTGAGAACGCGCGAAAAGCACATTAAATCTTCGCGCATTGATAAGGATTTGTTTGAAATAATTTTATCCAAATAAAAAATGCAAAGCTTGTAATTTCCAACTCCAAAATAAAGACTGGCGATTTTATAGTAAAATACCATAACGTGATGCTCATCAATCCTGTTTTTGAAACGGTCGAGTCCTTTTAAAATACCATCAACTTCATGCAATCCTTCGGAAAACCTACCTTGCATAAAATACAAATTTAAGCGGTTGGTTTTAAGATACATAAAACTAAGCCCTTCAATATTATCATCTTTAGGAAATGCTTTATCGCTGGTTTTGAGTTCAAAATTTAGTAAGGCAGCTTCGTATCGTTTGTGATCTCGCACGAAAAAAAGTGCTTCTAATAGGTATTGGTTTCCTTTTAAAAAAGAAACAGGATTCAGGCCAATCATTTGTGGATACTCATTAAATAAATCTACCCATTTTTTCGAATATTTGAAACACGCAGTGAAATCTTGAATTAAAAAATTATACCACAAATTGGCATTGTAAAGCCATAATTTTTCTCTAAAACCAATAGATTGAATGTCTAATTTTGGTAACTGATTATAAAAATAGGTTGAGATTTCTTTCTTTTCATTGTCGTTTTTAACGTATCCAGATTTTAGAATAATACTGTATAGCTGAAGTGATAAGTTTGAAAGCTTACTAGCCAAAACATTCAACTTACTCAAACGCTCTGCCTCGGCGATTAAAGTGTCCGCTCTATTTGAAATACTTCTAGTAATATATTGCGATTCAATTATTTTTTCTAATTCTACAATCTCATAAGCAAGATTTTTTTCTTCATGATTGAAGGCAATTTCCTTCGATTTATCTAAAACCTTGAGACTTTGCTTGTACAAACCTTTGTGATACAAGATAGATGCAAAATCCAACTGCTCACGAATTTGTGAGCGAATATTTTGATGAAAAGGATTTAACTTTAAACTAATTAAAATTTGTTTGTATAAATGTGCTTTTACATTGGCTAGTTGTTGTTTTTTTACGAGCCCAGTTTTTAAAATTTCCTTTTCGTTATATGTCGTGGCCTTGTCTAACAGATTGAATAAATTTAAAAACTTGGAGTCAGCATTGCCTCCTAATCTACCAACATATAACTTAAATTGACGCTTTTCGGATTTGGTAAGCGACTTAATAAGTAAAAATAAATTATCCTTTTCTTCCTTTGTCATCGACTAAAATTTTTTATATAGATCTGATTACTATATGCTTTCAAAAGATATTATGAGTTGAACATCGTAAAGTTGACTGAATGTAGCAAGCCTTAGACAAATCGAAAATATAACTTAGCAAATTAATAGAAAAATATCTTTAGATAAATGTCTGATAATAAAATTCAAATTTTCGACACAACCCTAAGAGACGGAGAACAAGTGCCTGGTTGTAAGTTAAATGCCAATCAAAAAGTAATTATTGCCAAGCAACTTGATATTTTGGGTGTTGATGTTATTGAAGCGGGTTTTCCAGTTTCTAGTCCAGGTGATTTTAAATCGGTGGAAGCCATTGCTAAAATAATTCAAAATGCTACCGTTTGCGGGCTCACACGTGCCGTTGAAAACGATATAAAGGTAGCAGCAGAAGCATTGAAATATGCAAGAAAACCAAGAATTCACACTGGGATTGGCACATCAGATTCGCATATCAAATACAAATTTAATTCCAATAAAGAAGCCATTATACAGCGCGCATTTGATGCGGTGAAATTCGCCAAAACATTTGTTGAAGACGTAGAGTTTTATGCCGAAGATGCTGGCCGAACAGACAATGAATATTTGGCACGTGTTTGCGAAGCCGCAATAAAAGCTGGCGCTACTGTTTTGAATATTCCAGACACAACTGGTTATTGTTTACCAAGTGAATATGGTGCCAAAATGAAATACCTAAAAGAAAATGTAAAAGGTATTGAAAAGGCGATTTTATCTTGTCATTGCCACAACGACTTAGGCTTGGCCACTGCCAACTCTATTGAAGGCGTTATTAATGGTGCCAGACAAATAGAATGTACCATAAATGGGATTGGTGAACGCGCTGGAAACACCGCTTTAGAAGAAGTGGTTATGATTTTAAAACAACATCCTTATCTCAATTTAGACACCAATATCAATACCCAATATCTTTATGGGATTAGCCAATTAGTGTCGGATAGTATGGGTATTTACACGCAGCCTAACAAAGCGATTGTAGGAGCGAATGCCTTTGCGCATAGCTCTGGAATTCATCAAGATGGTGTGATTAAAAATCGTGCAACCTACGAGATCATAGACCCAAAAGATGTGGGTGTTACCGAATCGGCAATCGTGCTCACTGCCAGAAGCGGTAGAGCAGCTTTAGCCTACAGAGCTAAAAATATTGGCTACGAATTAACCAAGTTACAATTAGACGATGTGTATATTAATTTTCTGAATTTTGCAGATCATAAAAAAGAAATTAATGATGATGATATTCACCAAATAATTGAAACCAGTAAAGTTTATAATGAAATAATCTCAGCTTAAATTTTTTAAATGAAAAAAACATTGTTCGATAAGGTTTGGGATGCACACGTGGTTACCGGTATAGAAAATGGCCCACAGGTGTTGTATATAGACCAACATTTAATACATGAAGTTACCAGTCCGCAGGCTTTTAAAGAATTAGAAAACAGAAATATTCCTGTATTTAGGCCAAACCAAGTGGTAGCGACTGCCGATCACAATACGCCTACCATAAATCAACATTTACCAATTAAAGATGTACTGTCTAAAAATCAACTAAAACAACTGTCAGAAAATTGTAGAAACCACAATATAACCCTATACGAATTAGGACATAAGTACAACGGTATAGTTCATGTTATGGCTCCAGAATTAGGTATCACACAACCCGGAATGACCATTGTTTGCGGCGATTCGCACACCTCAACCCACGGTGCTTTTGGCAGTATTGCATTTGGCATTGGCACCAGCCAAGTAGCACAAGTATTTGCAAGTCAGTGTTTACTGTTGTCCAAACCAAAAAGCTTAAGAGTAGTGATTAATGGCAAGTTAAAGAGTGGCGTTCTACCAAAGGACGTCATTCTTTATATAATTTCGAAATTGGGGACCAACGCAGGCACAGGTTATTTCTGTGAATATGCGGGAGAGGTGTTTGAAAACATGTCGATGGAAGGCCGAATGACCGTCTGCAATATGAGTATAGAAATGGGTGCTCGCGGTGGGATGATTGCACCAGACGCCATTACTTTTGAATATATTAAAGGCAGAAAATTTGCGCCACAAGGCGAGGCATTAGATAAAAAGATTGCTTATTGGAAAACACTTCCAACCGACGACGGTGCTACATTTGATAAAGAATACGTGTTTGATGCTGCTGATATTGAGCCGATGATTACTTACGGAACCAATCCTGGAATGGGTATTAAAATTACCGAAAATATTCCCACAACCGACGATGCCTCTTTTGAAAAGTCTTTAGCATATATGAATTTTAAAAAGGGAGAATCGCTCATCAACAAATCCATTAATTACGTTTTTATAGGTAGTTGTACAAATTCTAGAATTGAAGATTTTAGAGTGGTTGCCGATTACGTAAAAGGCAAACAAAAAGCCAAAAATGTAACCGCATGGTTGGTACCAGGAAGCAAACAAGTTGAAGCATTAATTATTGAAGAAGGCTTGAAATCTATTTTTGACGATGCCGGTTTTGAATTACGTCAACCCGGATGTAGCGCCTGTTTAGCCATGAACGACGATAAAATACCGCAAGGCGAATACTGCGTTTCTACATCCAATAGAAACTTTGAAGGCCGACAAGGTCAAGGGTCTAGAACCATCTTGGCAAGTCCGTTAGTAGCTGCTGCCACCGCAATTGAAGGTAAAATAATTGATATAACCAAACAGCTTAATTAAATGGAAAAGTTTATAACATTACAATCAACCGCTGTTCCGTTGACCATTGAAAATATAGATACTGACCAGATTATTCCCGCGCGTTTTTTAAAAGCAACCAATAGAGAAGGTTTTGGCAACAATGTTTTTAGAGATTGGCGCTACAATAAAGACGGTTCTAAAAATGAAAGCTTTGTATTAAACAATAATAAATACGCTGGCAAAATATTGGTTGCTGGCGATAATTTTGGCTGTGGATCTAGTCGGGAGCATGCCGCCTGGGCACTTGCCGATTATGGGTTTAAAGTTATTGTATCTAGTTTTTTTGCTGATATTTTTAAAGGGAATGCCCTTAACAACGGTTTGTTACCAGTACAAGTATCAGCGGCATTTTTAAAGGTGCTATTAAGCGAAATCACAGATAATCCCGATACCGTATTAAAAGTAGATTTGGTAGAACAATCCATCTCCATTGAAGGCACAAATTTTAAAGAACAATTTGAAATTGATGCTTACAAAAAAACCTGTATGATTAATGGTTATGACGATATCGATTTTTTATTGAGTAAAAAATCCGACATAGAACGTTTTGAAAAAAACGTGGTGAACTAGCCGAAACCCACTTTAGCGATTGAACGGCCTGTTTGAGCTCTCTACCTAACCATAGTTGGGTAGAAGCGAGTAGTGAAAGCGCGACCCCCAAGCAAACTTGGGGGTAACGCCCAAACATAAATTATAATAAAAGAAACATCATCAAAATATGAAACACCCATGTAAAAACTTTGCACACAGAGGCTTGATTATCCTAGGGTGTTTCATGTGACCATTGAAAATAAATAAATATAAACACATGAAATTAAGTATTGCTGTTTTAGCTGGAGATGGTATTGGGCCTGAGGTTACCAATCAAGCAATTAAAGTTTTAAAAGCTGTGGCACTTGAGTTTGACCACACGTTTTTATTTAATGAGGCTTCTGTTGGCGCTACAGCTATTGATTTGTTTAACAATCCATTACCAGACGAAACTCTAAAACTTTGCAAAGCAAGCGATGCTATTTTATTTGGTGCTATTGGCGATCCAAAATACGATAACGACCCGAGTGCCAAAGTTAGACCAGAACAAGGTTTGTTAAAATTGCGGAAAGAATTGGGTTTGTATGCCAATATTAGACCTGTAAAAGCATACGAGACTTTGTTGAGTAAGTCACCATTGAAGAAACAAATCATTCAAGGTACCGATATTAGTATTTATCGAGAACTTACTGGTGGCATTTATTTTGGTGAGAAAAAATTAAGTGAGGATGGGAATACAGCCTCTGACTTATGTGAATATTCTAGATTTGAAATTGAGCGCATTGCCCATTTGGCATTTAAAGCAGCGCAAACCAGAAAGAAAAAAGTAACCTTAGTAGATAAAGCAAATGTGCTAGAAACTTCGCGTTTATGGCGTAAAGTGGTGACTGAGGTAGCTGAAAATTATAAGGATGTTAGTTTGGACTTTTTATTTGTGGACAATGCTGCAATGCAAATGATTTTAAATCCTAAGCAATTTGATGTGATTTTAACCGAAAACTTGTTTGGTGATGTTATTAGCGATGAAGCCAGTGTGATTGGTGGTTCTATTGGTTTGTTGGCATCGGCATCTATTGGCGATACATATGCCATGTTTGAACCCATACACGGCTCTTACCCTCAGGCAACAGGAAAAGGTATTGCCAACCCTATTGCGGCTATTTTATCGGCTGCCATGTTATTGGAACATTTTAAATTGTTTGAAGAAGCCGAATTGGTAAAAGAAGGTGTTGAAAAGTCCTTAAAATTACACATCACCACACCCGATTTAAACTCGAAGTTTGATACTATTACTACTACAAAGGTTGGGGATTTTATTGCAGATTTTATTAGTAATCCTAAAGATTCTAATCTGAATTTCACGAATATTCATTTAGGACAATCCACTATAATTTAATCTTATTTGGGTAAGTCTATTAGTTATAGTGGCCACAAAAAAGCATCTGTCTCAGGTGCTTTTTTAGTGTATTTATTTTGAGGTAATTGGATTTATAACTAAGTTGTTTTAACTTAGCCATTAAGCGAAACCTACGGCTTCAAGTTTTTGTAATTAATCCAACCCCATGAGAAAGGATTAGCTACGCTGAATCTTCGATTTGACAGTGTCGAAACTGCGTTATCGCGCGAAAGCAGTGCGGAAAAACTGAGGTAATTCCTTATCTGGAATAGTTCTAAAAAAGCCAAGGTAGGGCTTATCTATGGCTTTGCTATGGAGTAAGGTGGGAGCATCCATAGGGGAGCCATAAGATTTGGATGCTTTAAGTACTAGTTTCCGATAGTGTGGGAAAGGATTTGCTGAGTCTTTAATTTGACTTCGTCGAATCTTTGTTTTTGTGCGGTAGCATTTAGCGCGGAAACTTCTCCCGAATGTCATCCAAACACAAATTTCCTAAACTGCCAATATGAGTGTGTTGTTTTGATGCATTGGGTTTATAAGTGCCATCTTGTACTTGCTTACCTATTTTTTGGTAAGCTTCTCTAAAGGATAATCCTTCTAATACAAAATTATTGATACTATCTACCGTGAAAAGATGCTTGTATTTGTCATCGTTCAGGTCAATTTCTTTTACAATAATCTGCTGAATGGCGTAATTAAAAATATCGAGTAGGTCCTTCACCTCTTCTACTGCGGCGATACTGTTTTCTTTTAGCAACTGAAAATCTCGGTGATAACCACTTGGCAAATTGTTAGTAATTAAAACCATTTCGCTGTATAAAGCCTGAATTTTGTTGCATTTTCCTCTTATTAATTCAAAGACATCTGGATTTTTTTTGTGTGGCATGATGCTGCTTCCGGTGGTAAGTTGATCTGGAAATGAGATAAATCCGAAATTCTGACTGTTGTAAAGGCAAATATCCATTGCAAATCGCGCCATGGTATTGCACAAACTTCCAAGTGCCATCGCTAAAGTTCGCTCACTTTTCCCGCGACTCATTTGGGCTGCCACTACATTGAATTTTAAGGTTGAAAAGTTTAGCTCCTTGGTAGTGAATTCTCTATCTATCGAAAATGAACTACCATAACCAGCTGCGGATCCTAACGGATTTTGATCTACCGTCTTGATGGCGGCATCTAACAAATAAACATCGTCAATTAAAACTTCTGCATAAGCCGAAAACCACAACCCGAACGAGGATGGCATGGCGACCTGCAAATGGGTGTAGCCAGGAAGCAAGGTATTTTGATGGGTATCGGCTAGCGATAACAAGGTATCAAAAAAGGTTTTTGCTTTGATTCTGATATCCTTTAAATGGTCTTTGTAAAACAAGTGCAAAGCCACCAAAACTTGGTCGTTTCTAGATCGTGCCGTGTGAATCTTTTTTCCAGTGTCGCCTAATGTTTTAATCAGTTCAAATTCAATTTTTGAATGTACATCTTCAAATTGGGGTTCGATAACAAACGAATCATCTTCAATCTGTTGAGAAATGTTGGTTAATTCTTGCTCAAGTTGAAACAATTCTTCCTTGGTTAACAAACCTATATGTGCGAGCATTTTTGCATGTGCTAAAGACGCTTGCACATCATACTTGGCAATGTGTAAATCAATCTCACGATCGTTTCCAACAGTAAATTGTTCTATTTTTTTGTCTATTGAAATGCCTTTATCCCAGAGTTTCATCTTTAAGTTTTTATTTGTTTATAATTGATCAGATGCAATGCCACGCTCCTCTTGCACTATTATCAAACTTTATTAAGTGGCATTTCATATTCATTTCTACGAAAGCAGAAATCTCAGCCCCCATTTTTTAGTTAATTATTTACAACACCTTTTCTAACAATTCAATATAAATTTGAATGCCTTCTTCAATTTCATTAATATATATAAATTCATCTGCGGTATGCGACCGCGTGCTATCACCAGGACCGAGTTTTAAAGACGGACAAGTGAGCACTGCTTGATCGGATAAGGTTGGTGAACCGTAAGTGGTTCTGCCTATGGCGATGCCCGCTTTTACCAATTCGTGATTTAGCGGTATTGACGATGAATTTAATCTCAGACTTCGCGCATGAATGCTTGTGCAAGGCGCATTCTTTTTCAAAATAGCTTCAATTTCAGAATTCGTGTATTTGTCATTTACTCTCACATCAATCACCAAATCTACTTCGGCTGGTATGGCGTTATGCTGTTTACCGGCATTTATTTGAGTTACTGTCATTTTTACTTCGCCCAAAACTTGTGACTTTCGTTCAAATTTATAATTTTGAAACCATTGTAATACAGCTACGGTATTATAAATCGCATTATCGTTATTTGGATGCGCCGCATGGCTTGGAGTACCTTTTACCTTGGCATCAAAAACCACTAAGCCTTTTTCCGCCACAGCTAACTGCATTAAAGTGGGTTCACCTATTATGGCCACATCAATTTTTGGTACAATATCAAGCATACTGTTTAGACCATTGTGTCCGCTACTTTCTTCCTCAGCAGAAGCCACTAAAACCAGATTATATTTCAAGTTTTTTCTAGAGTAAAAATACGCAAAGGTGGCCATTAACGATACCAAGCAACCACCAGCGTCATTACTTCCTAATCCGAATAATTTACCATCCTCAATAATGGCCTTAAATGGATCTTTGGTATAGCCATTATTTGGTTTTACGGTGTCGTGATGCGAGTTTAACAGCAAGCTTGGCTTGGCTTCATCGAAAAATTTATTAGTGGCCCAAACATTGTTTTTCTGACGTTTAAACGGAATATCCTGAAGCCGAAACCACGCTTCGATATGAATTGCGGTTTGCTCCTCTTCCGATGAAAATGACGGTGTTTCTATCAATTGCTTTAGCAAGTCAATTGCTTGCGTTGTGAGTCGTTCTATCATTTTGTAATACTTGTAAAATTTGCGTCGGGGCGAAATAACATTTCAGGTTTACCAATGCAGACTTTGTTTACATTTTGTTGAATGGCGTGCATACAATTTTTAATTTTTGGCAACATGCCATCAGCGATAACTTTATCCTGAATTAATTGCTGAACGTTCGTAGCGTTGATGTTTTTTATAACTGAAAGTTTGTCATTTATATCTTTTAACACTCCATTTTTCTCAAAACAGTAGTACAATTCGGTTTGGTAGATTTTAGCGAAAGCTATGGCCAGTTCCGAAGCAATGGTGTCGGCATTCGTGTTTAATAATTGTCCTTTTTCATTATGGGTAATGGCACAAAACACTGGCGTTATAGTGTTACTTATTAGCAATTCTAAAACTGCCGTATTCACCTTTACTATATCGCCCACAAAACCGAAATTTGTAGGTTCTATTGGTCTTTTTTCAGAAATAATGGTATTGCCATCCGCACCTGAAAATCCGATAGCATTGCATTGATTTGCCTGAAGTTGCGCTACTATTGTTTTATTGATTTTACCGGCATACACCATAACTGCTATATCTAAAGTATCGCTGTCTGTAACACGTCTTCCATCTATCATTTGCACTTTAACACCCATTTTTTGAGCTAGGTTGGTTGCCAGTTTTCCACCACCATGCACCAATAGTTTTGGACCTTGAAGTTTTGAAAATTGCTTTAAAAAACTATACAATGCTTGATCGTCATCAATGATGTTTCCACCTATTTTTACGATTTTCAATACTTGCATATTACTGACGCTCTAAGATTTTCTTTAATACAATTTGTGCTGCATAGGTTCTATTGTTGGCTTGTGACATTACCACCGAATTATCACCATCTAAAACGGCATCTTCAACCACTACATTACGCCTTACCGGTAAACAATGCATGAATTTTGATGCGCCTAATTTGGTTTGCGTCATCATCCATTTCGGATCTTGATTTAAAATTTTGCCGTAGTCATTATAATTGCTCCAGTTTTTCACATAAACAAAATCGGCATCTTTTAAAGCATCGGTTTGGTTATAATTTATTGGGGTGTTTTTAGTGATTTCTGGATTTAATTCATAGCCTTTTGGATGTGTGATACAGAAATCAACTTCCATAAATTGCATCATTTCTACAAAAGAATTGGCTACCGCCTGAGGCAAAGCTTTGGGATGTGGTGCCCAGGACAACACAACTTTCGGTTTTGGCTTGTTACTTAATTCTGTGATGGTGATTGCATCGGCCAAAGCTTGTAATGGATGTGCCGTGGCGCTTTCCATGTTAATAATGGGCACTGTGGCGTATTTCAGAAAACTGTTCAAGACAAATTCTGATTCGTCTTTTTGCTTATCTGTTAAACTCGGAAACGCACGTACCGCAATGATATCGGCATATTGCGAAATGACACGTGCTGCCTCTTTAATATGTTCGGAAGTGTTTGCATTCATGATCACGCCATCTTCAAATTCTAATTGCCAAGCATCATTCACATTTAACACCATGACTTCCATACCTAGATTTTTCGCAGCCTTTTCGGTACTTAATCGTGTGCGTAAACTGGCATTGAAAAATAACATGACCAGCGTTTTGTGTTTTCCTAAAGTTGAATATTCAAAAGGATTCATTTTTAATAAAATAGCTTCCTTAATGGTTTCTGCTAGGTTTGAAATGTCTTTTATCTTGGTATAGTGATTCATACTTTTAATGATATACGGCTATGTTGTTTATTGTAACTTATTCAGTTCTATAGTTAAACCTTCAAAAAAGATATCGATGTGTTTTTTTTGAATGGTTAAGGGTGGTAAAATTCTAATTAAATTAGGATTTTTTGCGCTTCCGGTAAATATGTGTTGATTGTATAATAGGTTTTTTCTTAAGATTGCCACCGGAAAATCAAACTCCAAACCTAGCATCAATCCGCGACCTTTGATGGCTTTCAATTTTGAAACCTTTTGTGCCTTTTCAATAAAGTAACTTGACATTTCAATGGCATTTTGCATTAGGTTTTCTTCTTTTAAAACTTCTAACACTGTAAGTGCCGCTGCACATGCCAAATGATTGCCACCAAAGGTTGTTCCTAACAAACCATAACTTGCTTTTATGTTCGGATGAATTAAAATTCCACCAACAGGAAATCCATTGCCCATACCTTTCGCAATTGAAATAATGTCGGGTTTTAAATCATGTTTTTCAAACGCGAAAAAATCGCCTGTCCTTCCAAAACCAGACTGCACCTCATCAGCAATAAAAATGGTATTGTGTGCTTTACACAACATTTCAAGTCCTTTGTAAAAAGCCGAACTACTCTGATCCAAACCTCCAACGCCTTGGATACATTCGATAATCACAGCACAGGTTTCATTCTTTTTAAGAATGATTTCAACAGCCTCTAAGTTGCCTAATTCTACAAAATCGACTGCCTGTTGTGCGTTTAATGGCGCTACAATTTTCGGGTCGTGTGTAGCAGCTACTGCCGCAGAAGTACGACCGTGAAACGAATTATGAAAGGCTAAAATTCTATGTTTTTGGTTGTGAAATGAAGCAAGTTTTAAAGCATTTTCATTTGCTTCAGCGCCAGAGCTACATAAAAATAACTGGTAGTTTTTGGAAGCTGAAAGCTTGCTGAGTTGATCAGCCAATTCTGATTGTAAAGGATTTTGAATGGCATTGCTATAAAAGCCGAGTTTCGCAACTTGATTGCTAATGGCCGCCACATATTTTGGATGCGAATGCCCAACGGAAATCACCGCATGTCCGCCGTACAAATCTAAATATGCTGTTTCATTTTCATCGTAAACATATACATCCTTTGCATGAACAGGCTTAATATCAAACAACGGATACACATCAAATAAGCTCATATTTGTTCCTTTTTTATATTGCTAATTTTATTAAACGACGCCACCATGCCTTGAATAAGCGATGAACTTAGACCTTTGTGCTCCATTTCGTTTAGACCTTCAATGGTACAACCTTTTGGCGTGGTAACGGCGTCTATTTCTTCTTCCGGATGTTTACCATTGGTAATCAGTAAACTCGCGGCCCCTTGACACGTGTGCATGGCCAATTCTTGGGCATCATTAGCATCAAAACCCAACTGAATAGCCGCTTGCGTAGTTGCTCGGATGAGTCGCATCCAAAACGCAATACCACTAGCACAAACAACAGTAGCTGCCTGCATTTGTGTTTCTGGAATTATCATGGAATGACCCAACCTGTTAAAAATAGCTTGGGCAATTTTTATGCGTTTTTCACCTTTGGTATTGCTACACAAACAAGTCATAGATTTCCCAACCGCAATTGCCGTATTGGGCATTGCACGAATGATAAACTGATCAACCCCAATTATGGATTCAATTTTTTGAATCACAAAACCAGTAACCGTAGAAATTATTACATGATTTTCGTTTAAAAAGGGTGAAATTTCTTTTAAAATAGTCTCTAAATGGGCAGGTTGAACGGCAAGAATCAAGATATCCGAATGTTTTACAGCTTCAATATTATTTGAAGTAAGGGTGACATTTTTATAACCTTCAAATTCTTGTATGGCGTTTAAATTCCGTTTGGTTAAATGCAAAGCGGTAATCGCATTATTGGTTATCAAACCTTTAGCAATGGATTTCCCAAGATTTCCAGTTCCTATAATGGCTATTTTCATCTGTTAATATTTACTGTTTTTAAGTGGTCAGATGGAACGCCCTAATATAATCATACTCCTGTGTGTCAATATTTTTCATGGGCGTTTCATTTTGTTAGTTTATTCATCAAATTAAAAATAATTGGCCTTGAGTTTTAATCCTGTACTTTCTTCAAAGCCAAACATTAAGTTCATATTTTGAATAGCTTGCCCAGAAGCACCTTTAAGCAAATTATCAATAATGCTCGTTATCAGTATTTTATCTTTATATTTTTGTACATGCAGTAAGCATTTGTTGGTATTCACTACCTGTTTTAAATGAATTTCTTCGTCGGAAACAATGGTAAATATGGCATCTTTATAGAAATCCTTAAATAGCGTGGTTGCACTTTCGGCAGGACCTTCATACTTGGTATAAAGCGACGCAAAAATGCCTCTGGAAAAATTGCCTCTATTCGGAATAAAACTGATTTCGGGAAAAAAATTACTGTTTAATTGATTGACTGTTTGCTGAATTTCATCCAGATGCTGATGGTTAAATACTTTATACGAAGAATAATTATTATCTCTCCATGTAAAATGTGTAGTTTCAGACAGCGCAGTTCCGGCTCCTGTTGCACCTGTCACGGCATTTATATGAATCTCATCTTTTAATAATTGAGCTACCGCTATAGGCAACAATGCCAATTGAATTGCTGTCGCAAAGCATCCTGGATTGGCAATGTAATCGGCATTTTTTATTACTGATTTTTGCAATTCTGGCAAACCATAAACAAATCTTTTTCTTTTAAAATTTTGGTCCTTTTCCAACCTGAAATCATTACTTAAATCGATAATTTTTGTCTGACTTGAAAATTGGTGTGCTTCTAAAAAAGCTTTTGAATTTCCGTGACCTAAACATAAAAACAAGACATCAACCTCAGGGTTAACGACACTTGAAAATTTGAGTGCTGAATCCCCTACCAAATCTTGATGAATGTCACTTATTTTATTACCTGCGTTGGATGTGCTATAAATAAAATTAAGATTTACCTCAGGGTGATTGAGCAACAGTCGAATCAATTCACCTGCTGTGTAACCTGCACCACCAATGATTCCTGCTTGTATCATGATTTAGAGTTTACTTGTTGGTAAATTTTATTCTGATTACCCACTATTTTTATAAAACCTTTGGCTTCCTCGGCAGTCCAACCTTTGTTTTCTTCGCCATAGCTGCCAAACTTGGCATTCATTAAATCGTGTTTAGAATCAATGCCATCTAAAGAAAAATGATACGGTTTTAAAGTAATGGTTACATCACCTGAAACCGTTTCCTGACTACTTTGTAAAAAAGCCTCGATATTTCGCATTACTGGGTCTAAATACTGACCTTCATGAAGGTGCATTCCGTAGAAACTGGCTAAATACTCCTTATGCTGAAGTTGCCATTTGGTAAGGGTGTGTTTTTCTAATAAATGGTGCGCCTTTATTGTTATCAAAGCCGCTGGAGCTTCAAAACCAACACGACCTTTAATACCAACAATCGTATCGCCTACGTGAATATCTCTACCAATTGCGTAGGCTGAGGCCATTTCATTAAGCAGCTCAATGTTTTTTTCTGGTGCATTTTGATTATGGTTTATGCCCACTAATTCACCTTTTTCAAAACTTAAAATTACTTTCTCCTCACCTTCTTTTTGGAGCTGGGATGGATAAGCAGCATCAGGCAACGGATTCTGGGACGTTAAGGTTTCAGAGCCACCAACGCTGGTACCCCAAAGCCCCTTGTTGATGGAGTATTTTGCCTTATCCCAAGCCATATCCACATTATTGGCTTTTAAATACTCAATTTCTTCTTGTCTTGTGAGCTTTTGGTCTCTGATTGGTGTGATAATTTCAATATTTGGCGCTAAGGTTTGAAAAATCATATCGAAACGCACTTGGTCGTTTCCTGCACCAGTACTGCCGTGAGCGATGTATTGAGCATTGATACTTTTGGCGTATTCAACAATTTCAATGGCTTGAATGATGCGCTCAGCACTGACCGATAATGGATAGGTATTATTTTTTAAAACATTACCAAAAATGAGATACTTAATAACTTTTTGATAATATGAATTAATGGCATTGATATTTTGATAGGTACTGACACCCATTTTATAAGCCTTGCTTTCAATGTTTTTTATTTCTTCTGAAGAAAATCCTCCCGTGTTCACGCTCACTGCATGAACTTCATAGCCAACTTTTGAAAGACTTACCGCACAGTACGAAGTGTCTAATCCACCACTATAAGCTAATACTAGTTTGTTCATTTTTTATCTTTTTTTAAAAAAATAGATTGCTTGATATTTTTTAATCGGGTCCAAACTTTAGAATCAAACTCACGTTTTTCAGACTTTAATTCCTGTTTAGCGCTCGGATTGTAAAGCATACCTGTACACAGACACATTTTTTGTTCAGTACGTTGTAATACATCGTAATTTTTACAGGTTTGGCAGCCATTCCAAAAAGATTGGTCAGTCGTTAACTCCGAAAAAGTTACGGGTTTGTAGCCCAAGTCGCTATTCATTTTCATCACCGCTAATCCTGTTGTGATACTAAATATTTTGGCATCGGGAAATTTTTGTCTGGAATGATCAAAAACCAGTTGCTTGATTTGTTTTGCAAGACCCAAATTTCTATAATCGGGGTGTACAATTAAACCAGAATTGGCTACGAATTTGCCATGACCCCATTTTTCAATATAACAAAAGCCTGCAAACTTTTCGCCGTCTAAGGCAATAACCGCATTGCCATTTTCCATTTTGGTAATGATGTATTCAGGTTCGCGCTTGGCTATTCCTGTGCCTCTAACTTTTGCAGCTTCGGCTATAGTTTGACAAATAATGTCGGCATAGATACTATGCGATTTATCAGCAATAACAATTTTCATTGTAATTGGTTTAAATTATTAAATAAAAGGTTTAGTTTTTCTTGAAGCAGAACCGGACGCACCTTAGTTCTAAAATAGAAGTACACCCTTAAGGGCGACGACTTAAGACAGGACGCAATGAATTCCTACTGCTACTTAAAGTAACAATTGTAGTGAAACTGTATATATTGGAAATTGCTTTCAATTGCTCGTAAAATCTGAGTAAAACTAAAAATTAATTTGAAATTTACAACTTAACAACGGTAGTAAGTTGTAAATTTTATCATATTATAATTTTTGAACCTTTTTATTAAGAATTATTCAAGTTAATTTATTTTTTCTAAAATTTCTCTTACAATATACCAATTATGAATTAAAGAATATAATCTGTGCTGACAAAATTAGACCCTTTAGACGCTAATAACTCCTTCAAAATTTCATTGTTATAGCTATTATCTTTTGAAGCCACAAATGTTCTAATTGAAAAGGAACGCAAAGCATCATGTACACTTAATGTTCCAACTGCTGAATCTTTTCTACCAGTAAATGGATACACATCTGGACCTCTTTGGCAAGAGCTATTAAGATTTACTCTACAAACTAAGTTTACCAAAGTATCAATTAAAGGAGATAAGGTTTTTACATCCTTACCGAACAAACTTACTTGCTGTCCATAATTAGAGGCTGCCATATCGTCTAAAGGCTCATCAATATCTGAGAATGAAAGCACTGGAATCACAGGTCCAAATTGTTCTTCTTGAAAAACGCGCATGTCTTTAGTAACTGGATATAATACCGCTGGAAAAATATAATTCTCGGTGGTTTCACCACCTTTTTCATTGATAATTTTGGCTCCTTTTGATAAGGCATCATCAATTAATTCTTGAATATACGCTGGTTTTCCTGGCTCAGGAAGCGGTGTTAATTTAGCACCATCATCCCAAGGATTCCCGAACTTAAGAGCATCTACCTTGGCTGAAAAGCGTTTGTTGAATTCTTCAATAATATCTTCATGAACGTATAATACTTTTAAAGCCGTACAGCGTTGTCCGTTAAAAGAAGTGGTGCCTGCGATGCACTCGTCGATGGCCAAATCTAAATCGGCATCTTTTAATACAATCGCCGGATTTTTCGCTTCTAATCCCAAAACCAATCGCAGTCTATTTTGTCTTGGGTGCTCGTTTTGCAAGGCATTGGCCGATGTACTGTTACCTATTAGTGCCAACACATCTATCCTACCAGATTGCATGATGGGCGTTGCCACCACCCGACCGCGACCGTAAATAATATTAACCACGCCAGCTGGGAAGCTACTTCTAAAAGCCTCTAACAATGGCGACAGCAGTAAAACACCATGTTTGGCTGGTTTAAAGATAGCGGTATTCCCCATGATGATTGCTGGAATTAACAAAGCAAAAGTTTCATTTAAAGGATAATTATAAGGTCCTAAACACAAAACAACACCCAATGGTCCGCGTCGGATGTGCGCATAAACACCATCGTGTTTCTTGAAATTGGCCGAATCACGATCTAATTGTTTGTAATCTTCAATGGTGTCATAAATGTATTCTACAGTTCTGTCGAACTCCTTTTCAGAGTCAGGTAAATTTTTACCAATTTCCCACATCAAAAGTTTAACGACTTCGTCTCTTTTGGTTTTCATTTGTGTTACAAACTTTTCCATGCAGGCAATTCTATCCACAACCTTCATTGTTGGCCACTCACCTTGACCTTTATCGTAAGCCGTGCAAGCTGCTTCTAAGGCCTCAATGGCTTCTTTTTCAGTAAGCGACGGAATACTTCCTAATAATGTAGGTTGGTATTTTTCTGTGGAAGAAATAGACGAGAACACCTCAACTTGCTCTCCTTTCCAAGGCACCAATTTACCAGCGACTAAATAGCTGTTTTGATGGGTTAATGACTTAATTTGAAATTTTTCGGGAATGTTTTTAAATACAGTTTTCATAGAATTTTTTTAGCAATTTCTTTTCACTAAAGATAGAAAGAATTAAAATAAAATAGCTCGGATGATAAATTAACTTACACAAGAAACTGAAACAAATCAGGTTTATCGTTAAGATAGTCGCCGTAAAAATTGTGGAGTTTCATTTTGGTAATGAGCGGTTGTAAATCATCTGAAGTCTTTAATTCCAAGCCTACCACGGCAGCACCATTTTCACGATTGGTTTTCTTGGTATATTGAAAATATGTGATGTCGTCATTCGGACCAAGAATTTCAACCACAAATTCTCGCAAAGCGCCAGCACGTTGTGGAAACTTTATAATAAAATAGTGTTTTAAATTGGCGTACAATAGGGCACGTTCTTTAATTTCAGCTGTTCTAGTAATATCGTTATTACTGCCGCTTACTACGCACACTACATTTTTACCTTTAATTTCTTCTGCGTATTGTTCTAAAGCAGCAATGCTCAAAACACCCGCTGGTTCGGCAACGATGGCTTCTTTATTGTAAAGATCCAAAATGGTTTGACAAATTTTACCTTCATCAACTGTAAGCATATCGTGTAGATTATGTTTACAAATAGCAAAATTCAAATCGCCTACACGTTTTACTGCTGCACCATCTACAAAGTTGTCTATATGTCGCAACTCAGTATTTCTATTATTCTGAATGGATGTTTGCATTGAAGGTGCGCCTTTAGGTTCTACACCTATAATTTTCGTCAGTGGAGAAAGTTCCTTAAAAACGGTTGAAAGTCCTGCTGAAAGTCCACCACCACCAACTGGAACAAACACATAATGAATGGGATGTTGTTTTGCTTGGTCAATAATTTCTAATCCTACTGTTGCCTGACCTTCTATTACCTTTTCGTCATTAAACGGATGGATGAATGTCTTGCTTAACTTCTGAGCGTGAATTTTTGAAGCGTGATAAGCATCATCAAAGCTATCGCCCGTTAAAACAACATCAATATAATCTTCACCAAACATTTTAACCTGTTCAATTTTTTGATTAGGTGTTGGCGCGGGCATAAAAATAGTGCCTTTTATTTTCAGCAGTTTACAGGACAAAGCCACACCTTGTGCGTGATTTCCAGCACTGGCGCAAACAATACCGTTATCAATTTCGGCACTAGAAAGCGACGACATTTTATTATAAGCACCTCTAATTTTATAAGAACGCACTTGCTGCAAATCTTCTCGTTTAAAAAATATATTGTTCTCAAACAGATTTGAATAGTTCAGGTTTTTCATTAGCGGTGTAACGGAAGCTATGCCGTCTAATTTTCGAGCAGCAGCATCAACCGCTAGTAGTGTGGGAAAGTATGTAGTTTTTACTTCCATTAAGCGAGTACAGATGATTTGGTTTTTGCTTCAGACTTTATCACTTTCATAGCAGTCATGGCAGCTCGAAGTCGCTTTCCTACCGTTTCAATAGGATGGTTTCTGATGGCTTGATTTACGGCAATAATTTCAACATTGTCTACCGCATTTGAAGTTGAAAAAGGCTTGCCAATTACAGAGGTATCCACCTCTTTCATAAAATCAGCCAGCAAGGGTTTACAAGCATGGTCGAATAAATAACAACCATATTCGGCTGTGTCTGAAATGACTCTATTCATCTCAAAAAGTTTTTTTCTCGCGATGGTGTTGGCAATTAAAGGTAATTCGTGCAGCGACTCATAATATGCTGAATCTTCAATAATACCAGCACTTACCATCGTTTCGAAGGCGAGTTCAACGCCCGATTTAACAAAGGCTACCAATAAAACCCCATGGTCAAAATATTCCTGTTCAGAAATATGATTACTCGTTAAGGCAGTTTTTTCAAAAGCGGTTTCACCTGTTTCGGCGCGCCATTTTAATAGATTTTTATCGTCATTCGCCCAATCTTCCATCATGGTTTTTGAGAAATGACCTGAGATAATATCGTCCATATGTTTTTCAAATAAAGGACGCATTATGGTTTTTAGCTCTTCAGATAATTCAAAAGCCTTAATTTTTGCAGGATTCGATAAGCGGTCCATCATGTTTGTAATGCCACCATGTTTTAATGCTTCGGTGATGGTTTCCCAACCAAATTGAATTAATTTGGCAGCGTAACCGGGTTCTATACCTTCTTCAATCATCTTGTCGAACGACAAAATAGCGCCAGTTTGCAAAAGCCCGCATAATATGGTTTGCTCGCCCATTAAATCGCTTTTAACCTCAGCAATAAATGATGATTCCAGAACACCAGCTCTATGGCCACCAGTAGCAACCGCATAGGCTTTTGCTTGTGCCCAGCCTTTTTGTTCTGGGTCGTTTTCTGGGTGAACTGCGATTAAAGTTGGCACTCCAAAACCGCGTTTGTACTCTTCACGTACTTCGGTTCCTGGACATTTTGGTGCTACCATAATTACAGTGATATCTTCTCTAATTTTAGTGCCTTCTTCCACAATATTAAAGCCATGAGAATAGCTTAGGGTTGCGCCTCTTTTCATCAAAGGCATTACGGATTTCACCACATTTGTATGTTGTTTATCGGGTGTTAAATTCAACACCAGATCAGCTGTTGGAATCAATTCCTCATACGTTCCAACGGTAAATCCATTAGACGAAGCGTTTTTATAAGAATCTCGCTGTTCATCAATCGCAACTTGCCTTAAGGCATAAGAAATATCTAAACCAGAATCTCTCATGTTTAGGCCCTGATTTAAACCTTGAGCACCGCAACCGATAATCACTATTTTTTTTCCTTTTAATATATTGATGCCATCTTCAAATTCTGAGGCCTTCATAAAACGGCATTTTCCTAATTGTTCTAATTGTTTTCTTAATGGTAATGTGTTGAAATAATTTTCCATTTTGTTTTGTTTTTAATGTTGCAAGGCTTTGAGCATTGTTGATATTTTCATTTCGTCTTTGGTTACTGCAATGCGACCCGAACGTGTAAATTGCATAATTCCAAATACACTTAATTCGCGATGCAGTAAATCAATTTCATCCTTTCTTCCTGATTTTTCAATAACAAAAAAATCACGGTTCACTGTTACAATTCTTGCGCTACTTTCTTTAATTATGTTCTGAATTTGACGCTCTTCAAACAGCAAATCTGATTTAATTTTAAACAAGCAAGATTCCTGATAAATAGTTTCATCTTCGGGATGATAAAACGCCTTGATGACCTCTACTTGCTTATCTATTTGTCCGATTATTTTTTTCATGCGCTCTTCGGTAAGCCATACCATAATCGTCCACTTCGACACATTTTCTATCTCTGAGGTTGAAATATTGATGCTTTCAACGTTGATATGTCTGCGTTGAAAAATGGCCGAAATTCGGTTTAATAAACCGATGTTATTTTCGGAATAAATAGTAACTGTATATAATTTTTGTTCATTCATATTATCCTAATCGTATATCTGAAACACTTGCTCCAGTTGGTATCATGGGGAATACATTATCTTCCTTTTCAACAAGAACTTCTAAAAAGTAAGGGCCATCACATTGCATCATTTCCTTAACTGCGGTAGCTAAATCTTCGCGCTTTGTTACTTTTTGAGCTTCTATTTGATAGCCTTTTGCAATGGCTACAAAATCTGGATTTACCATTTCGGTTGAAGCATAGCGTCTTTCAAAAAACAACTGCTGCCACTGGCGCACCATTCCTAAAAATTCATTGTTTAAAACCACAATTTTAACCGGTACACGTTGCTGGAATATGGTGCCTAATTCTTGTATGGTCATTTGGTAACCGCCATCGCCAATAATGGCAACCACATCGCGTTCTGGTGCTGCCATTTTTGCCCCTATGGCTGCAGGAAGCGCAAATCCCATAGTTCCTAAGCCGCCAGAGGTAATATTACTTTTTGTGATGTTAAAATTCGCGTAACGACAAGCAATCATTTGGTGCTGACCTACATCGCTTACGATGGCTGCATTTCCATTTGTTTGTTGATTGATTTCCTTTAAAACTTCACCCATAGTCAAACCTTCTTTGGTTGGATGCAGATCGTTTTTAATGACTTCTTCGTATTCTATTTTATATAAATCCTTAAACTTTTGAACCCATTCATGATGACTATTCTCAGAAAGCAATGGTAACAATTTTGTTAAGCTTTGTTTGGCATCACCTAACACAGCAACATCGGTTTTTACATTTTTATCGACTTCTGCCGGATCAATTTCAAAGTGAATAATCTTAGCTTGTTTGGCATAAGTTTGAAGATTTCCTGTGACACGATCGTCAAAACGCATTCCGATGGCAATGAGCACATCACATTCGTTGGTCAACACATTTGGTGCGTAATTACCGTGCATACCAACCATGCCAACGTTCAAAGGGTGTGCGGTTGGAATGGCCGATGCCCCTAAAATTGTCCAAGCAGCTGGAATTCCAGTCTTTTCTATAACCGATTTTAGAATATTTTCAGCTTGACCTAAGATGATACCTTGACCCCAAATAATAAAAGGTTTTTTAGCATTGTTGATTAAATCTGCAGCAGCATTTACAGTCTTTTCATCCGTATCAGGCACAGGTTTATAACTTCTTACTGAAGTACATTTTTTATATTGAAAATCGAATTGTTCAAACTGTGCATCTTTAGTTATATCTATCAATACTGGTCCTGGTCTGCCACTTTTAGCAATGTAGAATGCCTTTGCTAGGACTTCTGGAATTTCAGAAGCTTTGGTGATTTGGTGGTTCCATTTGGTAACTGGTGTTGAAATACCAACAATATCTGTTTCTTGAAAGGCATCGCTTCCCAACAAGTGCGAACCGACTTGCCCCGTGATACATACCAAAGGTGTAGAATCTATTTGGGCATCTGCAATTCCTGTAATAAGATTGGTAGCACCTGGACCAGAAGTCGCTATGGCAACACCAACTTTTCCTGAAATTCTAGCATAACCTTGTGCAGCATGCGCAGCACATTGTTCGTGACGTGTGAGCACATGTTGAATCTTGTCTTGATATTTGTATAATTCATCATATACAGGCATGATGGCTCCGCCCGGATAGCCATATAAAATCTCAACACCTTCAGCTAGTAAGCATTTAATAATAGCCTCACTACCTGAGATGCGTTCCGTTTTATTTAAAACAGCTATGTTATTTTCTAAAGTTTGTACTTCTTTCATCTTTTTCAACCTTTTTATTATGAACCATTTCGATTGTCAAATTGTTTTTTGCCAATTGTTGACTATTTGATTCTAAAATTCATCCGTGACACAGCCTTTTGATGCCGATAACACAGTTCTTGCATATTTATATAAAACACCGCGCTTGAATTTTAATTCTGGTGCCTTCCATTGCTGCTTTCTAAGTTTTAATTCTTCATCAGAAACTTCTAGTTGAATGGTATTAGTTTCTGCATTGATAGTGATATAATCACCATCCTTAACTAAGGCTATTGTGCCACCTTCTTGGGCTTCAGGTGTTATATGACCTACTACAAATCCGTGTGTGCCACCTGAAAATCTTCCATCAGTAATCAAGGCAACTTCGTTACCTAAACCAGCACCCATAATTGCTGCCGTAGGTTTAAGCATCTCTGGCATACCCGGACCACCTTTTGGACCTTCATATCGAATGACCACCACATTGCCTTTTTCTACTTTGCCGTCTCGAATACCATCATTGGCTTCGTATTCGCTTTCAAAGACTTTAGCCTTACCTCTAAATTGCAAACCCTCTTTACCCGTAATTTTGGCGACGCTGCCCTCTTCGGCTAGGTTTCCGAATAACATTCGTAGATGACCACTCATTTTGATTGGGTTTTCAATTGGTTTAATCACCTCTTGACCATCGGTTAAATCTTGAACATCTAGTAGATTTTCAGCTATGGTTTTTCCTGTTACTGTTAAACAATCACCGTGAATTAAACCTTTTTTCAATAGATATTTTAATACCGCTGGAATCCCACCTACTGCATGTACGTCTTCCATCAAGTACTTTCCGCTCGGTTTTAAATCGGCTAAGAATGGCGTGTTATCACTAATGGTTTGAAAATCTTTAAGTGTAAATTCTATTTGAGCCGCTCTGGCAATAGCCAAAAAGTGTAATACCGCATTGGTTGAACCACCTAGGATTGTCACCAATCTTACAGCGTTTTCAAGAGATTTTCTAGTAATAATATCAGATGGTTTAATATCCTTTTCTAGTAAAACTCTTAAAGCTTCACCGGCTTTTACGGATTCTTGCTTTTTTGCATCACTTAAGGCTGGATTTGAGGAGTTGAATGGTAAGGTCATACCCAAAGCTTCTATTGCCGAAGCCATGGTATTTGCAGTGTACATGCCACCACAAGCACCTGCGCCAGGACAAGCTTTTTCAACAATACTTTGGTATTCTGTTTCGGACATGGTACCAGCAACTTTACTTCCCCAAGCTTCAAAGGCGGAAACAACATCTAGTTTTTTTCCGTTGTGGCAACCAGAATCAATTGTGCCACCATACACCAAAATACTTGGTCTGTTTAAGCGAATCATCGCCATTAAAGCACCTGGCATATTTTTGTCGCAACCTACCACGGTAATCAAACCATCGTAACTCATGGCTTGAACCACAGTTTCCATAGAATCTGCTATGATATCTCTAGATGGCAAGGAATAGCGCATGCCAGGAGTTCCCATTGAAATGCCATCGCTTACGCCTATAGTGTTGAAAATCAAACCAACTATATCTTCGTTTTTTGTGCCTTCTTTTACCAGTTTGGCCAAATCGTTGAGATGCATATTGCACGGATTTCCTTCGTAACCTGTACTGGCTATGCCTATAATAGGTTTGTAAAAATCTTCTTTGGATAATCCTATGGCGTGCAGCATGGCTTGCGCTGCGGGTTGTGTTGGGTCTTGAGTTACTGTTTTGCTGTATTTATTTAATTCCATTCTTGGATTTTGGATTTTCAACTTCGAAATTATAATTTATGTTGCGCATTAAATTACTAATCGGCGTGACTCTGTTAAATTCAATTCAAGAATTACGCTTCTATATATCTATTTTACAGTACTTTAAATTGATTTTAATGGTATACTCAAGAGATGTAAAAAGACTGATATTTTTATAAAAAAAATCCACTTTTCGCTTCTCACTAAAGAATTGAAAAATGGATTTCACAACCAATAAAAAACTTATCTTTTATATTCTTGGCAAATCGCCTTCTTCTTTTACAGGTAAATTTGAGTGTCCCATTAAGTAGGCATCTAAATGATGGGCTGCTTCTCTGCCTTCGGAAATTGCCCACACAATAAGTGACTGTCCGCGGCGCATGTCGCCAGCTGCAAATACACCTTTAACGTTGGTAGCGTAGTTTGCAGTGCTCGCTTTTATGTTTGTTCTAAAATCCATTTCGATACCGAATTGCTCCGCTAGGGTTTTTTCGGCACCGGTAAAACCTAATGCTAATAATACCAGATCGCAATCCCATTGCTTTTCAGTGTTGGGTAATTCCTTAAGTTCTGGCCGTTTACCTTCTTCAAAAATCCATTCTACCTCAACCGTTTTTAACCCAATTAAATTGCCGTTCTTATCGCCTATAAATTCTTTAGTTGAAATACTAAAAAACCGCTCAACACCTTCTTGATGTGAAGAAGTTGTTTTAAGCTTCATTGGCCAATACGGCCAAGGTTGGTTTGCTGGTCTACCTGTTGTTGGTTTGCTTAAAATTTCAAAATTAACCACTGATTTGGCGCCATGACGGTTACTTGTTCCAATACAATCTGAACCTGTATCGCCACCGCCAATTACAATCACATTTTTGTCTTTTGCTGAAATCACCGCTTCAAAATCAATTAACCCATCTACATATTGGTTATTCAATTTTAAAAAATCCATTGCCTGATGTACGCCTTTTAAATGATTGCCCTTAATTGGGATATTGCGTCGTACGGTTGAGCCGCCGCAAAGTAGGACTGCATCAAAATCGGCTTTGATAGTCTCAACACTTAAATTATGACCCACATGTGCGTTGGTTTTAAACTCAATTCCTTCGGCTTTCATGATATCTAAACGTCGGTCTATAACCTGCTTTTCCATTTTGAAATCGGGAATGCCATAGCGGAGTAAACCCCCAACTTTTTCATCGCGTTCAAAAACCGTTACCGAATGTCCAGCGCGGTTCAATTGTTGAGCTGCTGCTAATCCAGCTGGACCCGATCCAATAACTGCTACTTTTTTATCGGTTCTTGAAATTGGAGGATTTGGCTGGATCCAACCTTCTTTAAAGGCAGTTTCCACAATATTTTTTTCAATATTTTCTATAGAAACTGGATCTTCATTAATTCCCAAAACACAGGCTTCTTCGCATGGCGCAGGACATAATCGGCCTGTGAATTCCGGAAAATTGTTGGTAGCATGCAAAATTTCGGCGGCTTCCTTCCATCTTCCTTTGTAAACTTTATCATTAAAATCTGGAATGAGATTACCTAAGGGACAACCACTATGGCAAAACGGAATGCCGCAGTCCATACATCTTGCACCTTGTTCCTTCATCTTTTTCTCTTCCAAAGGAACCGTGAATTCTTTATAATTTTTAAGGCGTTTTTCGACCTTTATATAAGGTTCGTCAGCTCTTTCGTATTCTAAAAATCCTGTTATCTTTCCCATATTGTTAAACCTTAACTTTATTTTCTTCTTCCAATCTAGTTAATGCCAGTCTGTATTCCTCTGGTAAAACCTTGATAAATTTCGGTAACTCTGTTTGCCAGTTTTCGAGTAGTCTTTGCGCTAGCGGACTTAAAGTAGCGTTGTAATGATTTTCGACAAGGGTTTTAAGTTCTGTAATATCTTCCGAAATCACCACTGGCTCAAGATTAAGGCCTTCAATATTACATTGGGTTTCGAAGGTGCCTTTAGGATTATACACATAGGCAATTCCTCCGCTCATACCAGCCCCAAAATTTCGACCCACTTCTCCAAGAATTACAGCCCTACCCCCAGTCATATATTCACAACCATGGTCGCCAATACCTTCAACGACAGTGAGTGCACCAGAATTTCTAACACAGAAACGCTCACCAGCTTTACCATTAATATAACCTTCACCCGAAGTAGCGCCATAAAAAGCTACATTGCCAATAATGACATTATCTTCTGGAATTATGGTTGCTTCTTCAGGTACTTTTACAATTAGTTTTGCCCCTGACAAGCCTTTTCCTAGATAGTCGTTGGAGTTACCATTAATGGTCAAGGTTAGCCCTTTGGTAGCAAAAGCTCCAAAACTTTGACCTGCAGAACCTGTAAAATTGATTTTTAGGGTATTTTCCGGCAGGCCTTGCGAGCCGTAAATTTTAGAAATTTCATTACTTAAAATCGCTCCGAATGCTCTGTCTCTGTTGGTAATTTTAGATTCCAAAACAGTACGTTCTCTTCTGAATAAGGCTGGATGTGCTTTTCGTATAATATCAAAATCTAGGGCATTTTCTAAGTGATGATCCTGACTTTCTGTATTGTAGAATACCGTATGCTCTGGCACCTCAACTTGGTGCAGTATTGGCGATAAATCCAGACCTAAAGCTTTGTAATGTTTAATGGTTTTATTACGATTCAATTTTTTTACCTGACCAACCATCTCGTTCACGGTTCTAAAACCAAGTTGTGCCATGATTTCACGTAATTCCTGAGCTACGAAATACATAAAGTTTACCACATGTTCTGGTTTCCCTTGGAATTTTTTACGCAGTTCAGGATTTTGAGTAGCGATACCAACAGGGCAAGTATTTAAATGACAAACACGCATCATGATACAACCAGAAGCCACTAAAGGTGCTGTAGCAAATCCAAACTCCTCTGCGCCCAACAAACATGCAATAGCGACGTCGCGACCCGTTTTTAATTGACCGTCGCATTCCAAAACCACACGCGAACGCAGATTGTTCATTACTAGCGTTTGTTGTGCTTCGGCCAAACCAAGTTCCCATGGTAAGCCCGCATGTTTTAAGGATGTTAATGGCGACGCACCTGTTCCGCCATCATGACCTGAAATTAAAATAACATCGCCTTTTGCTTTGGCTACACCTGCGGCAACTGTACCAATACCAACTTCAGAAACAAGTTTTACATTAATTCTTGCAGTTCTATTGGCGGATTTTAAATCGTAAATCAATTGCGATAAATCTTCAATTGAATAAATATCATGGTGAGGTGGTGGTGAAATAAGACCTACATAAGGTGTTGAATTTCGTGTTTTGGCAATATCTGGATTCACTTTTGGACCAGGCAACTGTCCACCTTCACCAGGCTTCGCACCCTGTGCCATTTTAATTTGTATTTCGGAAGCATTGGTTAAATAATTTGAAGTGACCCCAAAACGTCCTGAGGCGACTTGTTTGATGGCGGAATTTTTCCAATCACCACTTGAATCCTTGTAATAGCGTTCTTCGTCTTCACCGCCTTCCCCAGAGTTACTTTTACCACCAATACGATTCATCGCAATTGCTAGATTTTCATGTGCCTCTTTGCTTATCGAACCGTAGGACATTGCGCCGGTTTTGAAACGTTTAACAATTTCTGTCCAAGGTTCCACTTCTTCAATTGGAATGGGGTCGTAGTTGGTAAACTCAAATAAGCCGCGAATGGTCATTAAATGTTTGGATTGTTCGTTTATCAAGTTTGAATATTCCTGAAAGGTTTTGTGTTTATTTCCGCGGACAGCCTCTTGTAATTTTGCAACCGTTAGAGGATTAAAGCTGTGCTTTTCACCATGTCGTCTCCATTTGTATTGTCCACCAAAATCCAAATTTAAATCGGCTTCAACAGCACCAGTCTTGTAGGCTTTTTTATGACGTTTGTAGATTTCTTTTTCTATCTCGCGTAAACCGATTCCTTGAATTCTTGTAACCGTATTCGGGAAATAATCATTTACAACTTTACTGTTTAGTCCAACGCATTCGAATAGTTGTGCACCACGATAGGAATTAAGCGTTGAAATACCGATTTTGTTCATCACTTTAAGAATTCCCATTCCTATGGCCTTGTTGTAATTTTTTATGGCAGTGAGATAATCAATACCTTCAATTTCTTGATGGATTACCTGTTCGTAAACAATTTCGTTTACGATATAAGGATTAATCGCACTGGCGCCGTAGCCAAAAAGCAGGGCGAAATGATGCACCTCACGCGGTTCGGCCGATTCAATAATAATACTCACCTTCGCGCGTTTGCCAATTTTATATAATTCATGATTGACATAAGAACAAGCCAATAGCACTGGAATAGGCGCCAATTTCTTATTCACGCCTCTATCGGATAAAATGATGATGTTTCCACCCTCATCGATCGCTTTAGATGCTTGCTTTACAATATTTTGGAGTGCAAATTCCAATTCATTTAAACCTTTGTCAACTTCATATAATAAAGGAATGGTCGTGACCACAAAATCAGGGTTGTCGGTGTAGTTTTTTATTTTATCCAGATCATGCTTGGAGATCACAGGGTTCTGGATTTTTAGCTTTCTACATTGATCTTCGTTAATCTTAAAGATATTGGTGTCGCTACCTAAGGTAAGACTGATATCGGTTATTAATTTTTCTCGGATACCATCTAAAGGTGGATTGGTTACTTGCGCAAACAATTGTTTGAAGTAATTGTAAATTAATTGCGGTTTTTCTGAAAGTACTGCAATAGGCGTGTCGTTACCCATAGAGCCGATGGGCTCTTTCCCGAGTTGTGCCATTGGACGAATGAGCGTACTTAGATCTTCTTCGGTGTAACCAAAAACAATTTGGCGTTTTGCTAGAGCGTCTTCTTTATGCTTTATAGGACCTTTTTTGGCGGGTATATTTGCCAGATGCACCAAATTTTTATCAAGCCATTTTTTGTAGGGATGTTTGGAAACGATATCCGTTTTAATTTCTTCATCGTTTATAATTCTGCCTTGATTCATATCAACCAAGAACATTTTTCCAGGTTCCAATCGTCCGTGTTGTTCAATATTTTTAGGATCGATATCTATCACACCAGTTTCCGACGACATGATCACGTAACCATCTTTTGTTACCGAATAGCGCGACGGTCGCAGACCATTTCTATCCAAAACAGCACCAATAAAATTCCCATCTGTAAAAGGAATTGATGCTGGTCCGTCCCAAGGTTCCATAATACAGGAATTATATTCGTAAAATGCACGCTTCGCTTCTGACATGTGTGGGTTTTTCTCCCAAGCTTCAGGCACTAGCATCATCATAACTTCGGGTAAGGATCGACCAGTCATTAAAAGTAACTCAACCATCATATCCATTTGTGCAGAATCGGATTTCCCAGGTAGTATAATAGGGAAAATACTTTTGATGTCATCACCAAACCAATCGCTTTCCATAAGCTCTTGTCTAGAAAGCACTCGAGACACATTACCACGCAGCGTATTGATTTCACCGTTGTGGCACATATAGCGAAATGGTTGTGCCAAATCCCAAGTCGGGAAAGTATTAGTTGAAAACCGTTGATGCACCAAAGCCAATCTTGTTACCAGTGAAGGATCTTGCAAGTCGGTGTAATACAATTTGATGTCTTCGGGAATCAACAAACCTTTATAGATAATGGTTTTTGTGGATAAGCTTGGTAAATAAAATCGACTGCTTTCTGATAATTTTGAATTGATAATATCGTGTTCAGCCTGTTTTCTGGCGGTGAATAATTTAAGATTGAATTCGAAATCTGATTGATTCTTTTCGCCTTTACCAATAAATACTTGCTTCACAAACGGTTCCGTTTCCGCAGCTATTTTACCTATAACTGAAGTATCGACTGGAACATCTCTATATCCTAAAACAATTAATCCTTGATTTTTAACATAGGACTCAAATTTATGAATGCAGTAAATACGCTGATTTTCTTTTTTAGGTAAAAACAGGTTACTCACTGCATATTGCCCAAATTTAGGCAAGGTGAATTTGCAGTTTTTGATGAAAAAATCGTGTGGAATATCTATTAAAATTCCAGCACCGTCACCCGTTTTACCATCGCTACTTACGGCGCCTCTATGTTCAAGTTTTTCAAGAATTTCAAGTGCTTTGTGTATAATGGCATTCGACTTATTGCCTTTCAAACTACAAATAAATCCAGCACCACAATTTTCGTGTTCAAATTCTGGTAAATAAAGTCCTTGTTTTTTTAACATATGCATTGAATTTTTAAGGATTAAAGACCCTTAGGGTATACTAATATAGGAGGATGGTTTAAATCAGCTTACATCGTAGGAACACTTTTCTCAAATTACCAATATGAAGCTTGTAAAAAATGAAATTTGCAATTTTAAGTACTATATACTGAAAAATGTATAATAGAAAATCTTCAGTGTATTATCCAATTGACTTCATTTTCATCATCAAATCAAAAAAATAAGTACACTTTGTGTATCAATTTTTCGAAATAACTTCCAATTCGGCATTTATTAAATTGTGAAATTTGAAACAAAATAACCATAAAAATTTCACGCCCATAATTTTTATGGGTATAAAATTAGATTATCATAATAATTACTCAACTACCCCTATTTTTTTATGGGTATAAAAATTTTATATATAGTTTTGGCCTCAACTAACGCTAAATTTTTTATTATGAAAAAAATTACATTATTAGCTTTTATTATGCTAAGCATTTCTTTGTCGTTTTCACAAGAAGAGGAAAGCAAGACATCATTTTCTGCAACTTTAGTTTCCGACACCTTCTTTGGTTTCGCACCTTTAGTTACAGGCAGCTATTCTTTAAACGAGAAAACTGATTTTACAATTTACGGTATCTTTTGGTCTGGAGGCACAGGTGCTGGCTGGGGTAATTGGGCCGAATTTGGAGCAGGTGTAAACTTTAATGTTTCAGATGCCATTAACATTAATCCACAGTTAGGATTTACCAAGGGTAACTTATTGTCAAGTTTTACTTCTGGTGCCAGTGTTTTTGGCGATGGTATTGTTCCTAACCTAGTTGTTGGCTTGGATTCAGAATCTATGGAAGGTGAACTTTACTTTGGCTATTACCTGCCATTAAGGTCAGAAGGTCCAACCACCGCAAGCTATATTCACTATTGGTTAAATATTGGGTACAAGTTTAGCGACTTTATCTCGGCAGGCGGGCATTTTGAACATTTATATGGCGGCCCAGAATCGGGTGAAGAAGACGTTTACCAATGGTTTGGACCGTATATTCAATTCACAGATTTAAAAGGCAGAGGATTCTTGAGATTGGCCGGTGGCGTAGGTTTTGTTGATGAAAATCCAGGTATTAATAATTCATTCTACAAATTGAGTTTTGGAATCAATTTATAAAAATAAAAGCTTGAATATCCATTATTAAATTTGCATTAATAAATTTAAACACCTTTCACAAAACTAGCGAAAGGTGTTTATTATTTGCTGATTAGAATATCATATTACAGGTACCAATTTACATTTCAAATCAAAATCATCTGCATAATTATAATACCTAAAAATTATTACGCAATCATGCAACCTAAAATGCTCGCATTAATTCAAATTATCTAAACAACATATAAAATGAAAAAAATTGAAGCCATCATACGAAAATCTAAATTTTCTGATGTAAAAAAAGAACTTCACAACATTGGTGTAAACTTCTTTTCATATTGGGACGTGACTGGACTTGGTAATGAAAAAGAAGGCCATGTATATCGCGGTATAAGTTACAGCACCAGCGATATTCAACGACGCTATTTATCCATCGTGGTAAACGACGATTTTGAAACGGCGACTATTCAAGCGATCCTTAAAGCGGGCGCTACTGGTGAAGTCGGCGACGGAAAAATATTTGTTTCGACCGTTGAAGAAGTTTATAGAATACGAACTGGAGAAAAAGGCGGCAACACCTTAAAATAACAAAAAAATATTTATCACTATGGAATTATTAACTACCAATAATGTATGGATGATGATCTGTACCGGTCTCGTCTTCTTTATGCACTTAGGTTTTGCATTTTTAGAAATTGGACTTACGCGTCAGAAAAACACCATCAACATACTATTTAAAAATATGTTTATTATCACCATGGGCTTACTACTCTATTGTTTAGTAGGCTTCAATCTAATGTATCCCGGCGATTTTAATGGGTTTTTAGGTTTTGCAGGTGTTGGTTTAGATGCACCTCTAACAGCCGAAGGAGCCTTGGACCTGGCCTACAACGAAGGCTATACCTATTGGACCGACTTTCTCTTTCAAGGTATGTTTGCTGCTACCGCCGCAACCATAGTTTCAGGAGCCGTAGCTGAACGCATGAAAATTGGCGCTTTTATGATTTTTGTAATTATATACGTTGGTTTTATCTATCCGATCGCAGGCTCATGGCATTGGGGTGGCGGATTCTTAGGTGAATTAACTACGCCCTTTTATGATTTTGCGGGGTCTACTTTAGTACATTCTGTTGGTGGCTGGGGCGCTTTAATTACCGTTTACCTATTAGGTTCTAGAATTGGAAAATTTAAAGACGGAAAAGCTCAAGCTATTCCGGGACACAACATTCCACTTGCCACTGCTGGAGTTGTAATACTTTGGTTAGGCTGGTTTGGTTTTAACGGTGGCTCTGTATTATCAGCCGATCCTGGATTAACGTCGCTTACACTTGTGACTACTTGTCTTGCTGCTGCTGCTGGTGGTGTGGTAGCTGCATTATTTTCAACGGCATTGTACAAAAACCTTGATTTAACCATGTTCTTAAATGGTATACTTGGCGGATTGGTAGGTATAACCGCTGGTGCAGATCAAATGAGTCCGACCGACGCTGTTTTAATAGGAAGTATTGCTGGAATTTTAATAGTTCTGGGTGTTGCCTTTATAGATAAATTAAAATTAGATGATCCTGTCGGAGCCATCGCTGTTCATTTAATTTGTGGTATCTGGGGAACTTTAGCGGTTGGTTTGTTTGGCGCTTTAGCTGGATTTGATCAATTTGTGAGTCAGTTAATTGGCGTTGCGTCTTACGCTGCCATTTGTATTATTTCAACTTTGATCATAATATATGTCTTAAAGAAAACGATGGGAATAAGAGTTTCTGAAAAAGAAGAATTAGAAGGATTAGATGCCCATGAACATGGCATGAATGCTTATCCCGATTATAGATTAAATGAAAATTAATTTTTATTAATTATTCTTGTTTTGTTAGGCCTTCAGAGTTAAAATTCTGAAGGCTTTTTTTTTACATGTTTAAGTATTAGGCGAAAAATTTTATTATTATAATATTATATGTACTTTTGACCTCAGAAAAGGAGGAAAAATTTGTCTGATTGCAACCTCAAAAAAAAATGCTAAAGCAGTAAGTATTCACTTCTCTAGCAATTTTTTATCGACAATTTTTCTAAGATTAAACTAAATTAAAAAAGAAAGTATGTCTTATTTATTTACTTCGGAAAGTGTTTCTGAAGGTCATCCGGATAAAGTTGCTGATCAAATTAGCGACGCTCTTATCGATAATTTTTTAGCATTTGATAAAGAATCTAAAGTTGCTTGTGAAACACTCGTAACTACTGGCCAAGTTATCTTGGCTGGAGAGGTAAAATCGAATACCTATTTAGACGTTCAAAAAATTGCAAGAGACACCATCAATAAAATTGGCTACACTAAAAGCGAATACATGTTTGACGGCAGTTCGTGTGGTGTTTTATCTGCTATACATGAGCAATCCGAGGATATTAACCGCGGTGTAGACAAAGCCACTAAAGAAGAACAAGGTGCAGGCGATCAAGGTATGATGTTTGGCTATGCCACCAACGAAACCGATAATTATATGCCTTTAGCCTTAGAGCTGTCGCATTTAATTTTAAAAGAATTGGCCGCATTGCGACGTGATAATAAAGACATCACTTATCTAAGACCTGATTCTAAAAGCCAAGTAACTATAGAATATAGCGATGATAATGTACCTCAGCGTATAGATGCTATTGTTATTTCAACACAACACGACCCTTTTGATGAAGAAGGTGCCATGTTGGAAACCATAAGAAAAGATATTAAAACCATTCTTATTCCAAGAGTTATTGCAAAATTACCTACACACATTCAAGCCTTATTTAATGATGCAATCACCTATCATATCAATCCAACAGGTAAATTTGTAATTGGCGGTCCGCATGGCGATACTGGCTTAACAGGTAGAAAAATTATTGTGGACACTTACGGTGGAAAGGGTGCACACGGTGGTGGCGCATTTTCAGGAAAAGATCCTAGTAAAGTAGACCGCAGTGCAGCTTATGCCACACGACATATTGCCAAAAACTTAGTAGCTTCAGGATTATGCGGTGAAGTATTGGTGCAAGTAAGTTATGCCATTGGTGTGGCTGAACCCATGAATATCTTTGTAAACACTTTCGGCACCTGCGAGTACAACATTACCGACAGTGAAATAGCCGAGGTAGTAACGCAATTGTTTGACATGCGACCCGCTGCAATTGAAGACCGTTTAAAACTGCGTCAACCGATGTATAGCGAAACCGCGGCATACGGGCACATGGGTAGAACGCCAGAGAAGGTCACCAAAACGTTTTCTCAACCTAATGGACAAGACGTTGTTCTTGAAGTTGAATTATTTACTTGGGAAGTGCTTGATTTTGTTGATAAGATAAAAGCAGCTTTTAAAATTTAAAAAATTAAAATCAAATAAAAAAGCCTTTCAAATTTGAAAGGCTTTTTCGTTTAAAGGTTATACCTAAATCTAAAGGTTACAAACCTAGGTTGTATAAAAAACTCATTCACACTTACGGAAAATGCATTAGCATTAATTCTCACTTGAGATTTAATATCTAGCAGGTTGGTTGCCTTGATTTCATATTCAAATTTTGAATCTTTGTCCTTACGATAGTTTAAGGAAGCATCCCAGAACTCGAATGAGTTTGAACCTCCACTTGCATTACGTACATTATTATAGGCGTAATTGGTTCTAAATGTAAAGGCTTTCCAAATCAAAGCATCGAATTCTACGGAGGGTGCGTTGGTGTAAAAAGTTGTTAGTCTTGAACCTTGGTCGTTTTGTTCAATTACAAAGTTGTAACGCACTGTGAAATTTGGTGCTTCTCTAAAATTGCTGCGTATTTCAGCACCATAATTTTGGATATAACTTTCGTTTACCGAGCGCTGATTGCCGATAAATTGATTAAACTTACTGTAATTAAATGAGCCATTGACCCCTGTTCTAATTTTACCGAAAGTACGCTGAAAACGACCACTCGCTGAAAATGATTCATCGGCAAAGGCTGAGTTAAACGGCGAACTTGTTCTGATCACACTTTCGAAATTGGTAAGATTTCTAATTTGATCGATACTTTTTCTGTAATTTAAAAAAGCAAATACATTGGTATAGTTAAATAAATTGAAGCTAAAATAATTTAATCGAACATTGTGTGAGAGGGCATTTTCCAACTCTGCATTACCGGCAAATAAGGAGTTGAAGTTGTTTAACACCAAACCACGCGCAAGATTGGTAACATCGGTGAACTGATTTTGCATGCTATAATTAAAGGTGATACGTTCACTCTTTTTGAGCTGAATTCGCGCATCAAAATCAGGTAAAAGTCGGTAAAAATTATCTTTGTATTGCTCGCCAAATTGAATGTTTTTATTTCCATAGGCGTGTACCGAAAAACCTGGCGTTAGTGTAAAAATTCCAGCTTTTAATTGATAATGGACTCCTAAATACAAATCGCTAAAATTGTACTGGGTATCGTTGGTATTGAGACCGTCATTAATAACTGTAGTTGGCGTTAAGGTGGTACCATTGTCTAAAAACTGAAAAATATCTGAATCAAAATCTTGACGACTCAAGATAGTTCCTAAAGTAAAATTGATATTGCTTTTGGCATTTAAAATATACCAGTAATCCAATTTGGCATCCAACTGATTCGATTTTACGCGTCGGTTTTGCCCGATGTTATAATTAATTTGATTGGGGTCTAACCCAATAGCATTAGCGGTGTTTTCGTATTCGTTCTTATCTTCAAGTAAGGCGTTATAAAACGGATCTTCGTCTTGTATTAAATGCTGTGCTTCAAAAGCAAAAATATTTCTATCGTTTAAAGTATAATAGTAATTCAAATTTTGATTGATACTATAGGGTGTTGCCTCCTCAAACTGATCGGTATTACCGATTACCGACGAAAATAAACCTCTTTCTTCCTGTTCTTTAGATACTCTACCTAAAACATCATAATCTAATTGATTATTGGCATTTGGTTTATAAACAGCACTTAATTTAACAATCCCTTGATCGCTGGCTTGTTGGGTATTCGCTTCGGTGACTTCGTCAGGTATGCCTAAACTTTCGTCCGTATAAAGTACAGCGTTATTCTCTTGCAAATCGATACGGCTACTCGCAAAAATGGCGAAACCGCTTAAATTTAATTTATCATTAGGCGCATAGGTGAAGTTAGCAGCGCCCAATTTGGTTTGTAAATCTTTGGCTCTATTATTTTGCAAGGTACTAAAATTAAGGTTGTTGTTTCCTAAATTAATATTGGTTCCACTGCTACGGCTTGGGTTTCTAAATCCACCTGAAAAGTTTCGGATATCACGATTGGTAAGTGCCAATTCGCCTATATTATTTAAATCGCCTATAAAATTGATGCTGTATTTTGGGCTGTAATAGAACAATTTAGGTTGTAATAAATACAATTCATTTTCGGTAGAAACGCCACCACCAGCTGTAATATCACCAAACCAAAAGTTCTTTTTGCCTTCTTTTAATTTGATATTGATAGCTATGTTATCTTGGTTATTTTGAACGCCGCTCAACTGACCCACTTCGGCATAATTCTTTAAAACCTGAATTTTATCAACCGCATTAGAAGGAATATTTTTCGCTCCTAATTTGGTGTCGCCATCAAAAAAGTCTTTCCCATCGATCATTAATTTTTGAACACGAACGCCTTCCACTTCAATTTCGCCATCGGCTGTAATTTCAACTCCAGGTAGTTTTTTTAATACATCCTCTAGTTTTCGCTCGGTACCACTTTTAAAAGAATCGGCATTGTAGATGATGGTATCGCCGCTTATGGTAACAGGCATTTCGTAGGTAAGCTCGATAGCATCTAAAAAATTATCGTCTTTTAAGGTGAAATCTTTAGTGATATCGGTTTCAACCGTTGTAACGGATTCCTCAGACGTTTTCATTCCTAAATAACTTACCTGAATTTTATACTTGGCGTTTTTATTGAGCGACATTATATATCTACCCTTGTCGTTAGTAATGGCATAGGCATCTAAGGTATTGGTTTCGGTATTGATGGCAATCACATTTGCAAGTTCTAAAGGGCTTCCGATACTATCTTTTACAACGCCTTGCATTTTTATTTGAGCAAAAGATTGCCCAGCTACTAACATTACTAGTAGTACAAAAAATTTATTCATCTTTTTGGGTTTGGTTTTTATTTGGTTGGTTTAAAAAAATCATCAATAACACATAAGGTTTTATTAAATTGATAATTTTATGATTATGGATTTCTAGGTTCAAAAATGACTAAAAACGATTTCCGCCACGACTTCTTCCGCCGTACATTTCGCGCATTTCTTCAGTTTTCTCCTTAACGGTTTTATTGTATTCTTCTTGGGTGATCTCTTTTCCTTTAGAAGGAATTTTAATTTCTTCTTTGTCTGCTGGATTCAAAACAATTTTTGTACAAAGAATGGTTGTTCTATCTGCATTCACTTCCAAAATTAAACCTGGCAAACCCCAATATTCACCAGGACCTTGATTGACTGGTATTTGCGGTGTGTACCAAGCTACGACTTCAATGGTTTTTGGTACTTCAATGTCCTCTAAGGGATTGGTGGTTTTTGTAGAATCCGTTGCTTTGGTAGTATCGTTATCACTGTTTCGTCTTCTCATGCTTCTCCAATCAAATTCGTCGACTGTTTTTGTTGCTGTTGCCTTAAAACACAAATACTGACCAATTTGTTTGGTTTCTGTTCCCATTTTCCAGTCGAGCTTTTTTAACTCGTCTTTCACCAAAAACTGTTTGCCAAAAAATTCCTGTTCCTGCAACAATTGTTGATCTTTCACATTTTTATATTGTGGTCCACCTGTAAAACTAGAGGCAAAAGCACCACCCCAACCACGGCCGCCACCAGCACCCGGTGCTTCTAACTTTTCGTCTTCCTTATAAATGGATTCCGTTTTGTTGAAGGTAAGCACATATGTTTTTTCAAGAAAACTTTTCATGCGATCCATGATTTGTTTGCGTTGTTGTTCGCTCATTTCTCGTCCACCCCAATCTCCCATATCCATGGTGGTTTTGGTTTGATACACTGCTCTTCCTTGAAAGTCCTGAGCTAGTGAAACATGAGTTGCACATAAAAACAGTGTTAAAAAAGTGATTAGGGTAATTTTGATTGGCGTCTTCATTTATAAAATATTGATTTAAAAGTAAAAGTATACTAATTAACTTTACTTAGACGCGCACAAAATCTTAAAGTTAAAGTTACTCAAGTTAAATATATCTTAAAGTTACCCACCAATTCTAATCTCGATATGCTCCCCACCGCCACTTCTACCTGCTGGTCTATTTTGTTCTTGCATTTCTTGAAGTCGTTTATCTACTAACACTTTGTATTCCGTTTGGCTTACCCTTTTACCTTTTGTTGGCGCTTTAATTTCCAGCTTGTCTGTTGGATTTAAAACAATACTCGTGCAAATTATGGTTTGAGAGCCATCGTTGATTTCTAAAATTAGACCAGGTAGACCCTGATATTTTCCAGGTCCGTTTGAAACTGGAATTTGTGGTGTGTACCAAGCTGTTGTTACTATTTCTTTGGTTGTCATTTCTGGTTCATCATCACTTTCAACTACAGAAAAACTTAAGTTGTTGTTTTTAGGCACTTCTATTTCACGGGTGTAGGTTGCTTTAAAGCAAGTGTATTCTCCTATATTTTTAGTTTCATTTTCTAGTTTCCAGTTGTAATTAGGCAGCGAGTCTTGAATCAAAAATATTTTACCCATGGTTTCCTTTTGGTTTGTAAATACTAAACTTTTGGTGTCTTTAAATAAAGCGTCACTGCCTCCACCATCAAAAGAACTAACCATCATACCACTGCCAGCTTGCGGTGCACCCAATGTTTCTTCCTCTTTATAAACGGACATATCTTTACTAAATGCCAGTTTATAAGTTTTTTGAAATTGTTTTTTTAGCATTTCTTGCATTTCTTTTTCCATGGCACTTGTAACTTTAGTACTATCCATTTTAATACTGACTTTTCGGTGGGTTTTGTAGGTGGCAATGCCTTGAAAGTCTTGAGCAGAGACGTTTGAAATTACGAGCATTGCAATAAGAACACTCAAATTAATTAGAATATTTTTCATGATTTATGGATTTTGATTATAAAATTTTATGATGGTCTTTTTTGCTTTTTGAAAACGTCTCATAAAAACGTCAAGTTCATTGGAATTACCTTCAATTTTGAGTGCGAAATTTTCTATTATGTAATTATCTCCTTGGTCTTTCTCACAAATAAATTCAAAATAAATGCTTTGATTTGCGCTAGATGATTCAAATATGGCTCTAACATCATCATCATTTAAAGTTTCAATTTTTTCTAAAGAATCAGCTTTTAGTGTGACACCTATATTGGATGTTAATACCTTAGATTCTAAAATTTGACCATTTAATGGTTTTGTTTGTGCCGCTACCGAAAAGCCGAGGAGCATGGTGATAAAAAGAATAAGAGTTTTCATAGTTTGAGTTTTAATTCTACGGTGCAAATATGATAACAAGAAACCAGCAATATGGTTAACCAGTGTTAACGTGTGTTAACCAATTGTTTTTGTGAAAGCTAAAAAAACTACTTTTGGTTTATGAATAGTAAAACTTACACTTGGATTCTATACCTAATTTCCACAGTTATTGTTGCAACCATTTGTATTCAAGCTTATTGGAATTATAAAAACTACCTAGTTAATAAGCAGCAGCTCATTAACGAAATTCAGATAAGTCTGGATAAAGCTGTTGATGATTATTACGCCGCCTTGGCTCAAAATTCTACTGTTGGATTTACATTTAATAGCGATTCTGAAAAAAATATCTTCGGAAAGGACAGCACTTTTATTAAAATTCTTTCAAGTATTGATAGTACCAAAAATAAATTTAAAAATTTGAACCATATCAATCCTAAAAGCATAGAAGGCGTCACTATTTTTAGAGGGGCCGAAGTTAAATCGATGGATACCATTCCTGTCGAGTACGCCAGGTTTGAAGATGATAAAGCCATAACTTCTTTTGAAAAAAACAATCCCGATTCACTCCAAGAAAAAGCGATTAATTTTTTAACTTCTAAAATTGTGGTGTCCATCAAAAATGACAGTTTAGATTTGAAGCAAGTTGACAGTCTGCTTAAAAACGAATTCCAAAGAAAAAAGATAAACGTCGCTTACCAGATGCAGTATAAAAACGATAAAAAGGAGCAATACTTTTGGTGGTATCAAAATAAGTTTGAAACAACTAATAAAACCGACACGCTAGGAGATGGCATTAACACCAAAGCAAATTCAAGCTTTCTACCTACTGGAAGTGAATTAAATTTATATTTTACAAATGAAATTCCGTTGCTTTTAAATCGAATTTTAGGTGGTATTCTGTTGTCGACTATACTGGTATTTGGCGTTATTGGATGTTTGTTTTACTTGCTTCATATTATCAACCAACAAAAACAATTGGCCGAAATTAAAAATGACCTCATCAGCAACATTACCCACGAATTTAAAACACCCATCGCCACCATTAGCGCGGCTTTAGAAGGCATGAGTAATTTTAACGCCATTGAAGATAAGAATAAAGCCAAACACTACATCAGTATGTCTGCTCACCAGTTGACGAAGTTGAATACCATGGTTGAAAAATTACTAGAAACAGCTACTTTAGACAGTAACGAACTTGAATTTAATAAAGAAGAAGTGAATCTTAGTGATTTAATTGAAGCCTCTGTTAATAGTTTTAAAAATCAGCATCCTGAAAAGAATTTTATTTTCAATAAAAAGGTCAATAATATTATAGCTGCTGTTGATACATTTCATTTTGAAAATGCCATTAACAACATTTTAGACAATGCCGTTAAATATGGTGGAAATGTAATTGAAATTGAGCTCAAAACTTTAAAAAAACAAATTGAAATTGACATTTCAGACGATGGCAACAGTTTAAAACCAGCGGATAAAGAACGTATATTCGATAAATTTTACCGCGTACCAAAGGGCAATACACACGATGTGAAAGGTTTTGGGATTGGCTTATTTTACAGTAGAACCATCATCGAAAAACACGACGGCAATATTGTCTTAAATTTAAATAACAACAAAACAACCTTTAAAATTACGCTACCTCATGAGCGCTAAAGTAAAATTATTATTGGCTGAAGATGAAGCTGCTTTAGGACAAATCATTAAAGAAAGTTTAGAGACGCGTGATTTTGAAGTATTGCTTTGCGATAACGGAGAGAAAGCTTTTGAAACTTATAAAAGCCAACAACCTGATGTGCTTGTTTTGGATGTGATGATGCCTAAAAAAGATGGTTTTACTTTAGCCAAAGAAATACGAAGCACAGACCAAAACATTCCTATTATATTCCTTACGGCAAAATCTCAAACAGCTGATGTGGTTGAAGGCTTTTCAATTGGCGGCAACGATTATTTAAAAAAGCCGTTTAGTATGGAAGAGCTCATTGTGCGCGTTCATAATTTACTCCATCGCCAAAAAACTCAACAGAATACAACACTTATCATTTTAGGTGACTATAGCTTTAATTTTCCCAAGCAGCTCCTCACCTATAAAAATGAAACAGCTATTCAACTCACACACAGAGAAGCACATTTGTTATTTCATTTGATACAAAATAAAAATCAGGTATTGGATAGGACTTTAATTTTAAACAAACTTTGGGGTAACGACGATTTTTTTAATGCACGCAGCATGGATGTTTTTATTTCTAAACTCAGGAAGAAACTCCAAAAAGATTCCAATCTTCAAATACTAAATGTGCGCGGTTATGGTTATAAATTAGTGTGCTAGACATTCATTTATTTTTGTAATTTGTAGCTCCTATGATGCGATTCATTCTTATTTTTATTTTTGCGGTTTCCGTGGCTTTTGGTCAAGACACGATAAATCCCTTATTTATAAAGTCGCAACCTATTAAAGCCGAGATCATCGGTGGTTTTGACAAATTTGACAACTTCTACTACACTACTAAAAACAACAGTTTTTTTAAACAAGATGCCAAAAACATCACATCTTTTAGCAATTTACAATTAGGCGACATTGCATCGGTGGACGTTTATAATCCATTAAAAATTAATTTATTTTACAAGGATTTAAATAGTTTTATCATTTTAGACAATCGACTTGCAGATGTCTTTAAAATAGACTTCAATACGCTGCAACCTTATCGCAACGTAACCCATATTTCAACTGGTTTTGACAATACCGTTTGGCTGTTTAATATGGATAGTCAGCAATTAGAATTGTATGACTATAAGCAAAATAGGTCTCGATTTCGGTCGGTGCCGATTAATGGTAAAATATTAGACTTAAAAAGCAATTTCAACTTTTGCTGGCTACTCACTCAAAACCATTTGTACCAATACAATTATTTAGGCAGTATGATTTCGAAAATTCCAAATAATGGATTTGAGAAAATAGCCATTTCCAATGAAAAACTAATTGTTTTAAAATCAGACAAACTCTACCGAATGGGTAAAGATTTAAGCGACTCCCAACCCATCAAGTTGCCAAATTTGTTAATAAAACAGTTTTTTGCAACCACCGAAACCTTGTATATTTACGATGGTGAAAACTTGCACCACTACCAACTAAAATTAGACTAACATTATGCATATTGCCGTAGCAGGAAACATTGGAGCCGGAAAAACAACACTTACAAAATTTTTAGCCAAACACTATAAATGGGAAGCGCAGCTTGAGGATGTGGTTGACAATCCATATTTAGACGATTTTTATAACCAAATGGAGCGTTGGAGTTTTAATCTTCAAGTTTATTTTTTGAATAGTCGGTTTCGTCAGGTACTTCAAATAAGAGAAAGCGGCAAAGATATTATTCAAGACAGGACTATTTATGAAGACGCGCATATTTTTGCGCCCAACTTACATGCTATGGGTTTAATGACCAATCGTGATTTTGAAAATTATCGCTCGTTATTTGATCTGATGGAATCATTGGTGAAAGGTCCAGATTTATTGATTTACCTTAGAAGCTCCATACCAAATTTAGTATCTCAAATCCACAAACGCGGTCGGGATTATGAAAATTCAATCAGCATTGATTATTTAAGTCGACTTAACGAACGTTATGAAGCTTGGATTCACGGTTACGACAAAGGTAACTTGCTTGTAATTGATGTAGATCATTTAGATTTTGTGGCCAACCCTGAAGATTTAGGTTTGGTTATCAATAAAATAGATGCAGAGATTAATGGGTTGTTTTAACGCCTACATTCACCTTTATATACAAAACCTCATCTCGTAATGAGGTTTTTTGTTTTAAATAACCGTGCTGTTCTGAGTCCGATGGCATTTTCACGAACGTTAATATTTCTTTAAAAACATAGGGGTTGCTAGCTTATTCGGCATTTCAACTTTAAGTTTTCTTATTTTAGTAGCTTCAACAATTCAATTCACCAATTAAATTCGCATGAACAAACACTTTCTTTCGCTCCTTTTAGGACTATCTTTTTTCATTGGTAATGCTCAGGACGAGACCAAAAAAACACCCGTACCAAATTACAGAGCTGCGGCAAAATTTTCACCAACTAACTTGGGGAAATTGGTGCATTCTACCTCGGTTAATCCTAATTGGCTAAAAACTGGTAATCGGTTCTGGTACCAATACAAAACTACCGAAGGTTCTAAGTATTATTTAGTTGATGCCGATAAACGAAGCAAAACTGAATTATTCGACAACGAAAAAATGGCAAAGTGGCTCACCGAAATCACTAAAGATCCATACGATGCGCAACATTTACCTCGATTCGATTTTAAATTTGTAAAGAATGATACCGCCATTCAATTTAGAATGACTTCAACCGAAAAGGTAGAAGCAGCCGAAGACGAGGACGATGAAAAAACTGAGGTTGAAAACGATTCAACCAAGACCAAAAAGAAGCCTAAAAAACCAAAAATGGAAAATAAAGTGTTTCATTTTGAGTACCGATTAGGCAGTAATTCACTCACCCTTTTAGATCATAAAAAGAAAGAAAAAGAAGATTGGAAAAAATGGGCCAATATTGCACCCGACAGCTCAATTGTTCTGTTTTCAAAGCATCACAATATGTACTGGATGGACAAGGAAAATTTCTTGAAAGCAGTGAAAAATGAGAAAGACACTACCATTGTTGAAAACCAATGGACCACCGATGGTGAAGAATATTTTTCTTACGGTGGCGGCAGCGGTCGCGGAGAAACCAACGAAAGCAAAATAAAAGATAAGGATAAGCGAAAAAGCATTTACGGTATTTGGTCGCACGATTCAAAAAAGTTTGTATTTCAAAAAACCGATTCCAGACACATCAAAGATTTATGGGTCATCAACACTACTGAGGAGAAGCGACCAACCTTAGAAACCTACAAGTATCACATGCCTGGAGAGGATGAGTTTTATAAATATGAAATGATTGTGTTTGATATTGCATCAAAAGATATGAAAAAGGTGCAACTAGATACCACAAAGCAACAAAGCATTCAGGTGTATCGAGAACCGAGAAAAAAAGCGACTTATAGCGATGATTTTACGCCGTCCTTACTACTGTCTAAAAAAGGAAAAATCTATTTCAACACCATAAGTAGAGATCGTAAAAAATTTGACGTTTGTGTGGCCGATATCAACACGGGCGACGTAAAAATATTAATAGAAGAACGATTTAATACTTATATAGAATCACGTCCGTTAGTTTTGATTAACAACGAAACCGAAATGTTGCATTGGGCTGAACGATCGGGTTGGGCACACTACTATTTATACGATACTGAAGGCAATCTTAAAAATCAAATTACCGATGGGTCGTTTCACGTAGAGCAAGCAATTGGTGTAGATGAAAAGTCACGTTCACTATATTTTACGGCGCACGGAATTCCTAAAGACCAAGATCCCTATTATGAGCAACTTTATAAAATTAACCTGAATGGCACAGGTCTGAAGAACTTAAATCCGAGCGATTATAATACTGATACCAATATGGCTGATTCTAATGGTTTTTTTGTCAGCAATTATTCCAGAGTAAATACCGTTCCAAAATCTGAACTGCGAAACAGCGCAGGTAATGTGGTGCTGCAGTTGGAAGAAGCCGATTTAACACAACTCATGGCCACAGGATACCAATTTCCTGAACCCTTTAAAATGAAAGCAGATGATGGCATCACCGATATTTACGGTGTGATGTATAAACCTTTTGATTTTGATGAGACTAAAAAATATCCGCTTTTACAATATGTATATCCTGGGCCACAAACTGAAGCTGTAAATAAATCATTTTCGATAAGAATGGATCGTTTGGATAGAATGGCGCAAATTGGTTTTATTGTGGTCACTTTGGGAAATCGCGGTGGACATCCAGACCGCTCAAAATGGTATCACAATTACGGCTACGGTAATTTAAGAGATTATGGTTTAGCTGATAAAAGACATGTGGCAGAACAACTAGCCGATCAATACAGTTTTATTGATATTGAAAAAGTTGGAATTTATGGCCATTCAGGCGTTGGCTTTATGTCGACCGCTGCGATGTTGGTATATCCAGACTTTTTTAAAGCGGCAGTGTCTTCCGCAGGAAACCACGACAATACCATTTATAATAGTTGGTGGAGTGAAACCCACCATGGCGTGCTAGAAGTAATGGATGATAAAGGTACTACCAAATATAAATACATGATTGACACCAACCAATCTTTGGCTAAAAACTTAAAAGGAAGACTATTATTAGTTACTGGCGATGTTGATAATAATGTACATCCCGGTGGCACCATTAGAATGGCTCAAGCTTTGATTAAAGCCAATAAGCGTTTCGATTTTATGCTGCTGCCTGGCCAGCGCCATAGCTTTGGTGATATGACCGAATATTCATTTTGGTTAAGAGCCGATCATTTCAGTAAATATTTGCTAGGTTATGAAATGAATGCTGTTGACATTACTGAAATAAATCGTTATACGCCGAGATCTAAATAAGTAGTCTGCATATTAAAATAAAAAAAACTCGCTTGGAAAAAGCGAGGTTTTTTTTATTATTAAGTTATTGTAAAACCTAGATTTTCTTAATTTCCACAGAATTAATTTCAACCTTTTTAGAAGTTTCTTCCACATTTATTGCCGCTTCAAAAGCTTCAACAGCATCTTTTACTTCAAGTTCAGTTCCTTTAAACGTTTCTACTTTTGTAATCGTTTCACCGTTTTCAGTCACCGTATAATTAACAGTAGCTTCCGCTAAATCGTTGGTTACCGTCATTTCCACTTTAACTTGATTATCTGCCAAGCCTGTTTCAGCACCATGGTCTCCTAAAATAGGTGCAATCACCAATCCGATTAAACAAGTAAGTTTAATTAAAATATTCATAGACGGACCAGAGGTATCTTTAAAAGGATCACCAACTGTATCACCCGTTACTGCAGCTTTATGTGCATCAGAGCCTTTGTAAGTCATTTTACCATCTATCATCACACCAGCTTCAAAAGATTTTTTAGCATTATCCCAAGCACCACCTGCGTTATTTTGGAATACTGCCCAAAGCACACCAGAAACCGTTACACCAGCCATATAGCCACCAAGCATTTCAGCAATTAATAAATTGTCGTAACCCAATAACATAGGCAATAATGAAATTGCGATAGGGAAACCAATAGTTAAAATCCCAGGTAACATCATTTCTTTAAGTGCCGCTTGGGTTGAAATTTCAACACATTTGCCGTATTCTGGTTTGCCGGTTCCTTCCATAATGCCAGGGATTTCTTTAAACTGACGACGCACTTCATACACCATTTCCATGGCAGCTTTTCCAACAGAGTTCATAGCTAATGCTGAAAACACTACTGGAATCATTCCACCAACAAATAACATCGCCAATACTGGCGCTTTAAATATATTAATTCCATCGATACCTGTAAAAGTAACATAAGCCGCAAATAAAGCAAGTGAGGTTAAGGCTGCAGAAGCAATCGCAAATCCTTTTCCTGTAGCAGCAGTGGTATTTCCAACAGAATCCAAAATATCGGTACGCGTACGGACTTCTTTTGGCAACTCACTCATTTCCGCAATACCACCGGCATTATCAGAAATTGGTCCGAATGCATCAATAGCTAATTGCATGGCGGTTGTTGCCATCATGGCGGAAGCAGCTAATGCAACACCGTAAAATCCAGCCAACGCATACGAACCCCAAATGGCACCTGCAAATAATAAAACTGTTGGGAAGGTTGAAATCATTCCTGTTGCCAAACCAGCGATAACGTTGGTCCCTGCGCCAGTGGCAGATTTTTGTACGATGGCTAAAACCGGCTTAGTGCCTAATCCTGTATAATATTCAGTAACTGATGATATCACACCACCAACAAATAATCCAACGATGGTTGCATAAAACACACGCATAGATGAAATTTCTTTAAGGCCTTCACCAAAGAAATTCATTTGCATGGTTTCTGGTAACATATATCTTACTAAGAAAAAACAAGCAATAAGTGTTAAGCCGATAGAAACCCAGTTACCAACATTTAATGCACCTTGAACTTGTTTTTCTTTAGCATCATTATTTTTAATTTTAACCAACATGGTTCCAATGATAGAAAACAATATTCCGAAACCAGCAATGGCCATTGGTAATAAAATTGGACCGATACCGCCAAACCCTTGGTCTACAATATCACCACCCATATCTTTGATAACATAGTTACCTAGTACCATGGCTGCTAGAACTGTTGCTACGTAACTTCCAAATAAATCGGCACCCATACCTGCAACGTCACCAACGTTATCACCTACGTTATCTGCTATAGTAGCAGGATTACGAGGATCATCTTCAGGGATTCCAGCTTCCACTTTACCAACTAAATCTGCACCCACATCGGCAGCTTTGGTGTAAATACCACCACCTACGCGAGCGAATAAGGCAATAGATTCAGCACCCAATGAAAAACCAGCTAAAGTTTCTAATACAATCGTCATTTGATCGGTAGAGGTCCAAACGCCTCCCATAAAATAATGAAAGAACACGATGAAAAAAGTAGTTAAACCAAGTACTGCAAGACCAGCAACGCCCAATCCCATAACAGTTCCTCCACCAAAAGACACTTTAAGTGCTTGGGGTAAAGTAGTACGTGCAGCCTGGGTAGTTCTCACATTGGTTTTGGTAGCGATTTTCATTCCGATATTTCCAGCAAAGGCTGAAAAAATAGCGCCAAAAATAAAGGCAACTACAATAAGTATATCTGTGGTTGGAACAATAAATGATATAGCAGCAAGTGCTAAACTGGCTCCAATTACGAAAAATGTTAGTAAACGGTATTCAGCTTTAAGAAAGGCTAGAGCGCCTTCATAAATGTAATCGGAGATTTCTTTCATCTTTCCGTCTCCGGCATCTTGCTTTAATACCCAAGATTTTTTGGCCCACATAAAAAGCAAACCGATGACTGCCATTACAAGTGGCACATAAATCATAAATTTATCCATAATTGATTTTGATTAGTTAATTGCTGGGCAAAAGTAGTAAAATGCAATTGAATACAAAACCCTTTTATTCAGAAAACAAAAGGGCTTTTTTGATATAATTTTAATTATTCAAATTGAAAATTTACCTGTATCATTATAATCACTTTTTTGGTAGCGTTCTTTGCATCGGTACCAAATTTGTGTAGCTTCTTCAACATTTCCCCAGCCACCAACGTCAACTTTCTTCTTTTCGAGATCTTTATATACTTGGAAAAAATGTTCAATTTCTTTAATTTGATGCGGATTCATATCAGATAAATCGTTGAGGGAATTCCATATAGGATCAGAGACTGGGACACAAATAATTTTCTCATCAGGACCTTTTTCGTCTGCCATGTGAAAAACACCAATGGGTTTTACCTCCATCACGCACATAGGAAAGGTTGGTTCACCTCCTAACACTAGCACATCTAAGGGATCGCCATCTAAGGCCAAAGTTTCGGGGACAAATCCATAATCGGCTGGATACATCATAGATGAAAACAGCATCCGATCGAAGCGTATTTTTTTGAGTTCAAAGTCGTATTCATATTTGTTTCGGCTGCCTTTTGGTATTTCGATTAATACATCGAAGGTAGGTTGTTCTGAAGTTTTCATATGTTGTTTTTTGTAAATTTACCGATTCAATTCTTTTAAAAAAAGAAGCCAAAACTACCAGTTACACCAAACCTTCTCGCGCCAGGTGTATCTAAATAATTACCTCTAAAATTAAAATCGAGGCGCAACACTTTAAAAATATTAGCTACGCCAATGCTGTACTCGTAATAAATTTTATCGTTAGGTGCAATAAGCGGAAACTCCACTAGATTCCCTGTGGTGCTGATATTAATATTGTCTTGAGATAAATCGCCCCAAACACCGCGCGCACCAACAATAGCTCTTAAGTTGTATTTTTTAAGAAATGGTATTCTCGAAAATAAACGTCCGTTAAAATTATGTTCTACGTGCATAGAGGTATAAGTGTCAGTTACAAATTCATAAAAATCTAACTGTGTAAAAGTGTTGTAAATAGAAAAATACGTTTGATTACCCGGTACAACGCTGAGTAAGCCGAGTGGCACATCGCCAAAGGTTTTACCAGCTTCTATTGAAGTGACCAATCTACCCAATCCACCAACTTGAATTGGCTGTATATAGGACATTTGCAACTTTGTATATTCAAAATCGCTATTTAAAATTGACGGACTCCCCAAACTTACCTGCGCTAAAATTCTGGCGAAATAATCATTGGCAATACGGCGTTCAACACCATAACCCGTCATTTTTCTTCCAGGGAAATAATTAACTGAAAACCTGGATTCAAACTGGTTGATTTGAGACGAAACGCCTGTTGGTGAAGATTCATCCACATAATCTAAACTAAAAGTTTCAGAAGCTGATTTGAGCGTTCTATAGGTTCCTTGAATTGCGAATACTAAATTTTTTGCTGGTTCAATTTCAAAACCAAGGGTAGACAAATTAATGTTGGTAAGTTTATCATTGGCTCCTGTACCTATTACTGCTGAAGAAGCTAAACTTCGACCTAAAACATCGGTTGAGCTGGTTAAGCTTGCGCCTATTTGCTCTACGTCGCGTCGGTTACCACCAAAAATAATCAGTCGGCTTTTTTTATCAAGTAACGCTTTTGCCGAAATACCATATTTAAACTTATTATCTCTGAATCCGTAAGCTGTAAAACCCTCAATTCGCCACAAATCGTTTTGACCGAAATAGGTTCTACCTCCTGCCCTTAGTCTTACGCCTTCCACTTCATTGAAACCAAAGGTTGAAAAAATAGGGCCATAATCCATATTAATAGAAGGAAACTCAATATAACCAGAGGCCAGAATACTACCAACGTTATACAAGGTTTTAAACTTTTGAACCGTTTTTAAAGTGTCCAACATTTTATAGACCCCTTGTTCGTCTTTGTTCAGATCTTCTAATCGGTTTTGTTTCCAAAAATCATCGTCGCGATTGTAAACTTCAGCATCATAATCAAAAACTTTTACATCGTAAAACTTAGGATCTTTAGGTTTATTAAAGACATAATTATCGTACAATGTGGTTCTTTTGCCATAAACACCTCGGGAAGATTCTTTCTTGCTTAAAGTAAAATCTGAAAGGAAATAATCTCGTTTTACCAAAAACACCGAGTCGTTTAGAACTTCAAATTCCTGTTCGATATAGATTTCCTTTACCCAATTTATGTTGGCACTTTTGGATGCTTGCAATTTTATTTCTTTAATTGCAAAGGTTGTATCGTTCACCCAGAAGTCACCCTTAAAAGTTAATTCGTTTTTGCGTCGTGGGTAGTAGATGATATTATAACACCATTTATTATCAATAAAAGCACTATCAGACAATACGTAATTATAATTATCGATGCCTGTTTTCGATAGAGGACTCACAAAACTTTTATCGAAAAATTTTAGGTAATTCTCATACACATCGTAATCGGAATACAAATCATCTATAAAATCTATAATAATTTGGTTGTTGCTAAATCCCGAATTTTTATTTCCTATGAGTTCTTCTCTTTCCTTCTTTATGATATTATCGCCTGAAACATGGTTATACGATTCGTTTAAAAATATAGGCAGGTATGTTTTTCCAGTGACTTTAGAGGTATCTACTTCTTCAAAAACGAATTCCATCCCTCTAAATAATTTACTTTTTATGAGGGCACTATCAATAGTATTGAGGTCAAATTCTACTTTTTCATATTTATCGTATTCGTATTGTTTGAATTGTTTGAGGCCGTTTTGACGTTTACGCTCCCAGATTTTCCTTAAAATATCGATGGCAGGATTGTTTTTTTTAGACTGCTTTCCCGTTACAATAAAAACTTCATTTAAAGTGTTTGAGGCTTCCTCTAAAATAAATTTTAGATCAAAGGTAACTCTAGAGGTTAAGGTTAAAGTCTGGGTTTCATAACCTAAGAACGAAACCACTAAAGTGTCCCAAGACGATTTGGATTCTAAATAAAAACGACCATTTTCGTCGGTGATAGTTCCTTCGGTAGAATTTTTAAAAAGTACGTTGGCATAAGCTACAGGCTCATTGTAGGTATCAAACACATAACCACTCACTTTTGTTTGAGCATTTAAGGCAACGATACACAATAAACTTAGGGCAATGAGTAGTTTATGCTTCATATAATGGTAGCTTCATTGTTGGTGTTACAGATGAAGTATAAATAACGGTAAAACTGTTATTTTATTTGTAAAGCACCTTTTTAACTGCTTTAACAACATCGTTACTATTAGGCAACCATTGTTCGAATAGCACTGGCGAATATGGTGCTGGTGTATCGGCCGTATTGATTTTTATAATTGGTGCATCTAAATAATCAAATATTTGAGATTGTACCTGATAGGTGATTTCGGTTGCCACATTACCAAAAGGCCAAGCTTCTTCTAGAATAACCAAACGATTGGTTTTTTTAACTGAAGTAAGAATCGCATCGTGATCCATGGGTCTTACCGTTCTTAAATCTATTATTTCACAAGAAATGCCTTCTTTTTCTAATTCATCAGCAGCTATGTAAGCTTCTTTGATAATTTTTCCGAAAGAGACGATGGTTACATCGGTACCTTCGCGCTTGATATCGGCTACACCAATAGGAATGATGTATTCGCCTTCAGGCACTTCGCCTTTATCACCGTACATTTGTTCACTTTCCATAAAAATAACGGGGTCATCATCTCTAATGGCTGATTTTAAAAGGCCTTTAGCATCATACGGATTTGAAGGCACAATAACTTTTAGGCCAGGCGTGTTGGCAAACCAACTTTCAAAGGCTTGTGAGTGCGTTGCTGCTAATTGTCCTGCCGAAGCAGTTGGCCCTCTAAAAACTATAGGACATTTAAACTGTCCGCCAGACATTTGTCGGATTTTAGCCGCATTATTTATTATTTGATCAATACCAACTAAGGAGAAGTTAAAGGTCATGTACTCTACAATAGGTCTGTTGCCTGTCATGGTTGAGCCAATCGCAATTCCTGCAAAACCAAGTTCGGCAATCGGGGTATCAATAACACGTTTAGGACCAAATTCGTCTAGCATTCCTTTTGAAGCCTTATAAGCACCATTGTATTCGGCTACTTCTTCACCCATTAAATAGATGCTTTCATCTCTGCGCATTTCTTCACTCATGGCCTCGCAAATGGCTTCTCTAAATTGTATTGTCTTCATTTAGGTTCTTATTTTTTTGGAAGAACAAAAGTAATAATTATTGGTTTTAAATTAACAAGAGTTTCGAAGGAATTAGTTGATATTATTTTGAGGCAGTGGAAAATGCTTAAACACGCTTGGTGTTATATTCAGAAATGACAAATTTGAAAACTTAAAAAGTTTAATTAGGTTGAAAATTTTTAGAAAAATTTATTATGCACGCATAGCAAAATCCAAAATAAAATATTTACCTTCGTATTTTGAAAGTATTTTGAGTCAATTTTAACTCAAGAAGATATAAACTAAAACCTAATTATTTTACATTACTCAAACGATATAGTGTGAAATTTTAAATATTTTAAAAATAATAATGAATCTATGAAAATATTAGTTTGCATAAGTCATGTACCCGACACCACTTCGAAGATTAATTTTACAGAGGGCGATACCAAATTCGACACCAATGGCGTGCAATTTGTGATCAACCCAAATGATGAATTTGGCTTGACGCGTGCTATGTGGTTTAAAGAAAAACAAGGCGCTAGTGTAGATGTAGTAAATGTTGGTGGCCCAGAAACGGAACCCACTTTAAGAAAAGCACTTGCCATTGGAGCCGATTCGGCCATAAGAGTTAACACAGCAGCAACCGATGGTTACGCCGTTGCACAACAAATAGCTACCGTTGTAAAAGACGGACAATATGATCTGGTAATCGCAGGTAGAGAATCTATAGATTACAATGGTGGTATGGTACCGGGAATACTTGCAGCCTTAACCGGTGCCAATTTTGTTACAAATTGTGTAAGCCTTGAAGTTGATGGTAATAATGCCACTGCCGTTCGTGAAATTGATGGTGGAAAAGAAACCATTGCTACCAGTTTACCACTTGTAATCGGCGGACAAAAAGGTTTGGTAGAAGAAAGCGATTTACGCATTCCAAACATGAGAGGCATCATGATGGCGAGACAAAAACCATTAAAAGTTCTAGAACCTGTTAGCACCAACAATGCAACCACAGCCAAGAGTTTCGAAAAACCCGCACCCAAAGGGGCAGTAACCTTAGTGGATGCCGATAATATTGATGAACTTATAAACCTGCTTCACAACGAAGCGAAAGTCATCTAAAATTCAATAAACAAATTTTGGAATTTGGAATTTGGAATTTTTAAAGTAACGTATTAAATAATAACATTTCCTCACCCTCTTGAAAAGACAAGTTTGCGGAAACATAACAAAAATAAACATATGTCAGTTTTAGTATATACAGAATCCGATAAAGGTCAGTTAAAGAAAATTTCGTTCGAAGTTGCTTCTTATGCGAAAGCAGTGGCCGATTTAATGAATACCACCGTAACCGCCGTTGCGGTAAACGCACAAAATGTAGAATCGCTAGGAAACTACGGGGTAAATAAAATTTTAAATGTGACCAACGATACCATCAAAAACTTTAATGTAAACACCCATGCGAGCATATTAGAGCAAGCGGCTAAGCAAGAAAATGCAACGGTTGTTATTTTAAGCTCTAGTGCCGATAGCAGATATTTAGCACCTGTCCTGGCGGTTAAGTTGGAGGCAGGTTACGCATCTAACGTGGTAGAAAAACCTAGTAATATTTCACCTTTCACAGTAAAACGCACTGCATTTACCAACAAAGCCTTTTCACACACCGAAATTAGTAATGAGAACAAAATTATTGGTGTTTCTAATAACTCCTATGGATTGGTTGAAAACCCAACAACAGCCCAAGTAGAGGCCTTTAGCCCAAATATTTCGGATTCTGGAATTTCTGTAAGCTCAGTTGACAAAGCCTCTAACCAAGTAAGTATCGCCGATGCCGAAGTCGTGGTTTCTGGAGGTCGTGGCTTAAAAGGCCCAGAAAATTGGGGAATGATTGAAGATTTAGCCGAAGTTTTAGGAGCAGCTACAGCATGTTCTAAACCTGTTTCCGATTTAGGTTGGCGACCACATAGTGAGCACGTAGGACAAACTGGAAAACCCGTGGCCTCTAATTTGTATATCGCAATCGGCATTTCAGGAGCCATTCAGCATTTGGCAGGTATTAATGCCTCTAAAGTAAAGGTGGTTATCAACAGCGATCCAGAAGCGCCATTTTTTAAGGCTGCCGATTATGGAATTGTTGGCGATGCCTTTGAAATTGTTCCAAAACTTACCGAAAAATTAAAGGAATTTAAAGCACAAAACGCTTAATTTTATTAACTTGTATAATCAATTCTCTTTCTTAAGTTAATACGCATCCACATAACTTGATTACTTGTGTTAAAGTGACTGCTTAAGTTTTGATAAGAATGCGTTTGGTTAATTGCAAATTTAAACGGTTATTTGTGTTTTAAATTTATGAGTTTAGTACGGCTAAATATTAAAGGAATTTCCTACAGTCAAACACAAAATGGTGCCTATGCGCTAATTTTGAGTGAAGTTGACGGTGATAGAAAGTTGCCAATTGTGATTGGTGCTTTCGAAGCACAGTCTATTGCTATTGCTTTAGAAAAAGAAATTAGACCACCAAGACCACTCACCCACGATTTATTCAAAAATTTTGCCGATAGATTTGACATTGTTGTAAAACAAGTGATTATTCATAAATTGGTGGATGGCGTTTTTTATTCAAGTATGATTTGCGAGCGCGATAAAATTGAAGAAATAATCGATGCGCGAACCAGCGATGCTATTGCGTTAGCGCTGCGATTTCAAGCACCAATATTCACTTATAAAAATATACTAGACAAAGCTGGAATTTATTTAAAAGTCAATCCTAAATCCGATAAAGAAAGTCAAGATAGTATTTTGGTTGATGATTTAATTGCCGAAGAAGTTGACGCCGCACTCTACGAAAGTTATAAGGAAAAAAGCCTCAGCGAACTCAACGAATTACTGGACGATGCTGTAAAAAATGAAGACTACGAAACAGCGGCTAAAATTAGAGACGAAATTTCTAAACGTTAAGTTTTTAGTATGAATAAATTGTTCGTCTTTTTACTCGCATGCCTTTTTGCTACCAGTATAAACGAGGCACAAGAATTAGACCGAACATGGAAGTTACAATCGATTGACAGTGATAACCAAACGCCCTTACCAGTAACCAAAAACGATTCATTAGTTCTAAACAACAGCACTTTTTTATATAATTTAAGTTCTAAAGACAGCCTTCAAGCTTCAGGTGATTATATTGTTCAAAATAATTTACTCGTATTTTATTATAACCAACCCACCGATACCATTCGCCGATATCGCATCACGAGCTTAACAGATTCAACTTTAGCATTTCAAGAACAAGGCATTGCTTACAAGTTTTTCGATCAGAAATATCTTCAAAACAAAGCCTTAATTGCTAAACTTCAAGAAGAAAAGAGCATTATAAAAAGCGAAGGGTTTTCCATTAACAGTTTAATGCGCGGGGCTTTAGGGATGTTGGTGCTATTACTAATTGCTTTTTTGCTAAGTCAGAATCGTAAAGCCATTAGATGGAAAACCGTAGGCTTGGGATTATTGGCCCAATTACTATTGGCCATTGGGGTATTAAAAGTGGCTTTTATTCAAAGTATTTTTGAATTTGTCGGCAAAGGTTTTGTGGCCATTTTAGATTATACCATTGCGGGAAGCACTTTTTTACTAGGAGATTTAATGAATGTGGAAAGTTACGGGTTCATTTTTCTCTTTCAAGTATTACCAACCATCATTTTCTTTTCAGCACTAACTTCGGTGTTGTTTTATTTAGGTATTATTCAGAAAATTGTAAGAGGATTGGCCATTGCGCTCACCAAACTTTTAGGGATTTCAGGTGCTGAGAGTTTAAGTGTGGCAGGCAATATATTTTTGGGGCAAACCGAAGCGCCTTTGATGATCAAAGCCTATTTAGAAAAAATGACCAAATCCGAAATATTACTGGTGATGATTGGCGGTATGGCCACCGTTGCTGGTGGTGTTTTGGCTGCTTACATCGGATTTTTAGGCGGTGAAGATGAAGCTTTAAAATTGTTTTATGCCAAGCACTTGCTTACGGCATCAGTAATGGCAGCACCAGGTGCTATTGTGATTTCTAAAATTTTATATCCACAGCAAGCCAAGATCAATACAGAAGTTGCAATTACCCAAGATAAAATAGGCTCTAATATTTTAGATGCCATTGCCAACGGCACCACCGAAGGTTTAAAGCTCGCCGCGAATGTAGGCGCTATGCTATTGGTATTTCTAGCATTCATTGCCATGATTAATGGCATTTTAGGTTTTGTGGCGAGTTTTGATGGTATTACTATTGCTGCCCTAAATATCGATTGGCGCTTCACCTCATTAAACGAGATTATTGCTGCCAGCACTCAATACGACGGTTTGTCCTTAGAATTTGTTTTAGGTTATGTATTTGCACCCCTTATGTGGTTGATTGGCGTTGCCAAGGAAGACATGGCACTGATGGGTCAATTACTAGGAATAAAATTGGTTGCTAGCGAATTTGTTGGCTATATTCAACTAGCCGAACTCAAAAACATAGCCAACCTTACGCACTTAAAATTTGAAAAATCCATTATTATGGCCACTTATATGTTATGCGGATTTGCCAATTTCGCATCTATAGGCATTCAAATTGGTGGTATTGGGTCTCTAGCTCCTGGCCAGCGCAAAACCTTATCGGAATTTGGTATAAAAGCACTGATTGGTGGCACCATTGCTTCATTATTGTCGGCCACTATTGCGGGGATGATTATTGGCTAAATTCCTGCGAACGCAGGAATCTCGTTATTCAAAAGTTCAATCCAAACTTTTTTATAGCCCCCAATTTTACAATTTACGATATTTTCTTCTGTGCACATCTGTGCCATTTGCAAGAAATTTATAGAAAGTAAAATGCCAAAAGAGGAAGGATTTGTATTCCTCATTATCGATTTAATTTGTTTGCTCCGAAGTCAGGAGCTTTCGGAGAGATAGGAAGTTAATATTAACAATCTTATTTTATTAATAAATACTATAATTTTAAAATTAATTCATGTCAATAAATTCAAAAAATAAGCTATCATTATCTTTAATAATCAAAATTGAATCACTGTACTTTTCTTTCTTAAAGTAAAAAGGAGGCTTAATTGCCCTAATCAAAAAATCTTTATTACCAATCAAAGGACAATTATTTGTTAATGCGACACTATCGTTATAAAGAAGCACGCCTTTATATTAATGAACTTTATAAACGTTTAGCTCAATATTAGAATTTGGCTTTTTTTTATCAGTGTTAAATATAATACTACCTATTACCAAAATTAAAAATACTAAGAAAAACACTATTACAATAACATATAGATTTTTTCCGTTCATAACAAATGTTTTAAATGACTATTTATTTCCCCCGCTACCGCGCGAAATCGAAGATTCAGCGAAGCTAATCCCTTCGTGTGGGTTTACAATTTAAAATACTGAAAAACACAAAAACCATCAATAAGCCCCCGCTTTCGCGCGAAATCGAAGATTCATCGAAGCTGATCCCTTCGCGGTGAGTAGAATGGCTAGGATAAGTAGGATTTGGTTTTTCATTTTTTAAAATCTCATTTTTTTTATTGTTGAAGGTATATTTATATTCAACGAGTCCAATGGTTCAAAATAATAAATAAGTTCTATATTCTCATGCTTTTCTGTGCTGAAATTATATTTATGGTTTAAGATTAATCTATTTTCTTCAATTAAACCAGATAATTCTATTAAGTACAAATCGCTTCTCGTTGATAACTCGAAGTACCTTATATGTATCTTTTTGTTATTGATTGAGTATCTTCCCCATTCGTATGCTTCAACATTTTTATTAATAGACCCTATTCTACTCGTATTAAACAAATCATAATTTAATAGAAAGCAACTTGCCTTTTTAAGTCCTAATTCTTTTAAATCTTTATTATTAGAATTAAGCTTGCAATGGCTTTCATAATTAATTCCGTTGACTTTTTCTTGGTTTGCGTTTATAAAAATATTTTGTTTAAAATATCCATCAACAGTGAAAACTATCGGGAAAACGTATAAATTATGCTCATCAATTTGAAATCTATAATAAAATCCCTCGGTTTTAAATGTATCATCGACTATTACTTCTTTGTAAAATTCTTTTTTATTTTTTATCCTGAAACACGAACTGAGAGTTATTAGGAATAAAATTATAATTAATATGATTGTTTTCTTTACCATAAAGTGTAGGGGTTTAATGTTTGAAATTGAAAATATGGTGAAATACGTCTAGATAAAACACTAAATATTGGCTGCTGCTTTCCAGGTGTCCATGTATGCGCTAAATAATTTTGAAATAAATCTCGAACGCGTTCAGAATTTACACCAATATCGTAGCGGATTTGGTTTTTTATAATTTACATATTTTTAATATTTGATACGCTCTAAAACTAAATTCATTTATGGTATTCTCAGTCATTCGAGTAAGTTTGGCATTTTTTTATCATGGGTTATCAATAATAAATATCAACTCAAAATAAGAAGAATACCAACAAAAAAACCTTTAAAATAAAACTTAACAAAAAATTAATGATACAAAATTCTCTCAGATTGGTCACTATACAAAACAGCTTATTTTTGATGTCATGTTTGTTCTTAATATTATTGATTAAAAACTGATTGTCACTGATTCTTTCTGCGTAAATCCGCGCCATACGCGGGAAATTTATAGAAGGAATAATTTTTATTAAATAGTCACCCTTATTTCATAATTGATAGTTAATAACTTTTTATATAAAAATGCCTTCTTCTAAGTCATTACTTTTTTCTTTTTGATATTTTCGTTTTATTAAACTCGTACAATAATCTTAAAAGAGATTTCCGCTTTCGCGGGAAATGTTATGAAACAATACCACGACCTTGTAAAACACGTATTAGAACACGGCGACCAAAAATCAGACCGTACCGGTACAGGCACCAAAAGTGTGTTTGGTTACCAAATGCGTTTTGATTTAAGTGAAGGTTTCCCTATGGTAACCACCAAGAAACTGCATTTAAAATCTATCATTTACGAGTTGTTATGGTTTTTGAAAGGCGATACCAATATTCAGTATTTAAATGAAAACGGCGTTCGTATTTGGAATGAATGGGCCGATGAAAATGGTAATTTAGGCCCAGTTTACGGACACCAATGGCGCAACTGGAACAGTGACGAAATAGACCAAATTAAAGATGTTATTCACACTTTAAAACACAATCCTGACAGCAGACGCATGTTGGTGTCTGCTTGGAATCCCTCGGTGCTGCCGGACACTTCTAAAAGTTTTAGTGAAAACGTAGCCAATGGTAAAGCTGCCTTGCCACCGTGTCACGCTTTTTTTCAATTTTATGTTTCAAATGGTAAACTTTCTTGTCAGCTGTATCAACGCAGTGCCGACATTTTTTTAGGCGTTCCTTTTAATATTGCCTCTTATGCGTTATTCACCATGATGATGGCGCAGGTATGCGGCTACCAACCGGGCGATTTCGTTCATACGTTTGGTGATGCCCATATTTACAGCAATCATTTTGAACAACTAGAACTGCAATTGTCCCGTGATATTAGGCCATTGCCAAAAATGCTTTTAAATCCTGAGGTTAAAAATATTTTTGACTTCACCTTTGAAGATTTTACTTTGGTTGATTATAACCCACATCCGCACATAAAAGGTATTGTGGCTGTTTAAATCAAACTAAACTTATGAAACACTTACTTTGGCTTGGGCTATTATTTTACACTGGCATTATGTTGGCTCAAGAATCTACGATTAAAGCAGAAGATATAGATTCGCAAGAAGTACCTTTTGAGGTCATAGAACATGTGCCTATATATCGAGGCTGTAATCCACAAATGAGCAACCTTGAACTAAAAAAATGTATGGCGAGTGGCATTACATCAATTGTTACAAGCAACTTCAACTATAAGCTTGCTAATTCACTTGGTTTGCCGGATGGCGTCGAAAAAATATTTGTTATTTTCAAAATTAACAAAGATGGCGAAATAACCAATATTGAGTCAAGAGCCTCGCACCCGGTTTTAGAAGCAGAAGCTATAAGGGTTATTCGTTTAGTGCCAAAGCTTGACAAGCCAGGTATGCAGCGCGGCAAACCCGTAACCGTTCAGTATTCACTTCCTTTGCACTTAAAAATTGAAGGCTCCAATAAAAAGGAAAAACATTTTTCGGATAAAACATTTCCCGTTTATAAAGGATGTAGCGAGGAGCTTTCCTACGAAGACCAAAAGCAATGTTCTACTCAAAAAATAATGGATTTTATTAAACTGAGTTTTAACTATGACCTAGCTGATAAGTTATTTCCAACCGAAACATCGACACAATTTTTGGTTGAATTTGAAGTAAACGAAAAAGGCAAGGCTGAAAAAATAAATGTAAAGGCCAATCACCGTGCTGTGGCTGTTGATGTTATACAAGTTGTAAAACGGATGCCAAAGTTAAAACGACCAGGAACCGTAGATGGTAAATCGACTAGAACACCATTTTCATTTTTGATGACGATTTATTTTCCTTAAAAATTACATATAAAAAAAGCGCTACAAAACAGCAGCGCTTTTAATTAAACAAAATAACTTATTACAAATTTAGCACACCATTTTCTGCAGATGCAAATTCATTCCACTGGTAAGAATCTGCTTGGTCGTCGTTAATGTAATTACCATCAACAACATATCTAAATTCATAAGAATTGTCTTTCTCTAAATCAACTGTACCTTTAAAGGTGCCGTTTTTTTGTTTTGCTAACTGAGTTGCCTCAGCATTCCAATCGTTAAAGCTTCCTACGACTGCCACATTTTGCGCTTCTTTTGCTTCTAATGCGAAAGTAACTTTACATACAGGTTTGCTTTTTAAATACTGTTTTTTAATTGCCATAGTTAAGGTGTTTTAATATGGTTCAAAATTATAAAAGAATTTTTCAGTAGTGCAACTTTCCTAGCTAATATGCGTAAGATTTATCAGTTTCTTAATAATAAACCATTTAAACGCTATAATTGATAAATTTTCAAACAAAAATATATCAGTTTAGCAATTGTTAATTTAAAAGCTTAACTACTGATTTTCAACTATATCGTTTTCGGTTGCCAACTACGCCAAAAAGGAGGATTCAGATACAACGATTTCGTGAAAAATAAGTAATTTTACAGCTATAACTGAAGCCATGTTTGGAAGAAAAAAAGAACCGCATATAAGTAAAGAAGAACTCGCACTTTACGAAAACGCTAAAAGACGTATTACTCAGAAAAAAAGGCTAATCGCCCACGTTGTTATTTTTGTGATTGGTGCAATATTTCTGATAGTTGCAAATCAGCTTTTAGGAATTGGGAAAGAACTCACATTTTATGGCTACAACTGGTTTGTTTATGCTATTTCCATATGGTTATTCTTATTACTTTATCATTTAATTTCAGTTTTTATAACCAAACGATTTATGGGTAAAAACTGGGAAGATGAACAAACTGCGATTTTAATTTCTAAACAAAAAAAACGGATCGAGGAACTTTCTAAGCAAATAAACGCTGAAAACCCTATACCTGTAATAGAAACTAAAAGAGGACAAATTGTAACCTTAATAGCAGCAGCAGATGAAAATAATGCCATTGGTAAAGACAATCAGCTTATTTGGCATTTAAGTGAAGATTTAAAGCGTTTTAAGTCGCTTACCAACGGCCATCATATCATCATGGGACGAAAAACTTTTGAGAGTTTCCCTAAACCACTACCAAACAGAACGCATATTGTAATAAGCAGACAACGCGACTACAAAGTACCATCAGGGGTTGTTGTGGTTAATAATTTACACGATGCGCTTGATGCTGCCAAAAGCGACGACCGACCTTACATCATTGGTGGTGGTGAAATTTACCAACAAGCCATGGAATTTGCGGATGTGATTGAACTTACCAAAGTTCATCACCGCTTTGAAAATGCAGATACTTATTTTCCTGAGATAGATACCGATGTATGGAAAATCGTCAATAATGAGAAATTTGAAATTGATGACCAACACGATTATCCCTATTCTTTTATAACTTATAAGAGAAAATAAACATGGTTAAAGAGCTTCAACTGCGGGTAGCTTTACATGAAGAAACTGCCCAAGCAGATATTTTAATTCAAAAAGCAGCTGAAAGTTTAAGCCTATCTTCTGGACAAATATTAGGTATTAAAGTTCTTAGAAAATCTATAGACGCACGAAAGTCGACTATCTATTTTAATTATAAAGTGGCCGTTTACATTAACGAACCGGCTCCGCAGTCATCAGACTACAACTTTGATTATAAAGACGTTTCCAAAGCTAAACCTATTCATATAATTGGATTTGGTCCTGCGGGTATGTATGCAGCACTGCGTTGTATAGAATTGGGATTTAAACCTGTGGTATTTGAGCGTGGTAAAAATGTTCAAGAGCGTCGCCGTGATATTCGTGCTATCAATCAAGATCATATTGTAAACGAAGATTCTAATTATTGTTTTGGCGAAGGTGGCGCAGGCACTTACAGCGATGGCAAACTTTACACACGTAGCTTAAAACGTGGTGATGTCCGACGGATTTTCGAGAATTTGGTCTATCATGGCGCCACCGATCAGATATTGATAGATGCACATCCGCATATTGGCACTAACAAATTACCGAAAGTCGTTCAGAACATTCGTGAAACCATATTGAAATTTGGTGGTGAAATTCATTTTGAAACACGTGTAACTGACTTCACCATTAAAAACAATCAGATAGTTGGGATACATCTTCAAAATGGTGACGAAATTCCCGTACAGCGCGTGATTTTAGCTACAGGTCATTCGGCGCGCGATATTTTTTATTTACTTCAAAATAAAGCTATTGCCTTACAAGCCAAATCTTTCGCAATGGGTGTACGCGTAGAACATCCACAGCATATTATTGACAGCATTCAGTACCATTGTTCAGGGAAACGTGACGACTTATTACCTGCTGCGGCTTACAGTTTGGTGCAACAAGTGAATGATCGCGGCGTGTATTCGTTTTGCATGTGTCCTGGTGGTTTTATTGTACCTGCGGCTACATCGCAAGGTGAAGTTGTAGTAAATGGCATGTCGCCATCCAAACGCAATAATTTGTATGCCAACTCTGGAATTGTTGTAGAAATCAATGCAGACAAGGATTTATACAAATACGAACACTTTGGCGCGTTGAAAGGTTTAGAATGTCAAAAGGATTTAGAAAAGTTAGCCTTTACCTCAGGCGGGCGAAGTCAGACAGCTCCAGCTCAACGTCTCACCGATTTTGTTGAAGGCAAATTGTCATCTACTTTAAACGATACTTCGTACCAACCAGGTTTAAAATCGGCACCCTTACACTCTTTATTGCCAAAATTTATAGGCGGACGTTTACGAACTGGATTTAAAGCTTTTGGCGAAAAAATGCGTGGCTATTACACCGAAGAAGCCAATATTGTTGGTGTTGAATCGCGCACCTCGTCACCTGTGACCATCCCCAGAAATGAGCATTTTACACACCCGCAAATCAACAATTTATTTCCATGTGGTGAAGGCGGCGGTTATGCTGGTGGCATTGTTTCGGCAGCAATGGATGGTGAACGTTGTGCTGAAGCGGCGATTGTGGGATTATAATTGTAGGCGTATTTATAAGCGCATGCAAGTGCATAAACATATCGTTACTTCTAAAAAAATAATTCCTATTTTTGTCGCCACAACAGAAATTAAACATGAACGCATATATATTTCCCGGTCAAGGTGCCCAATTTACAGGTATGGGATTAGACCTTTACAACCAATCGGCACTGGCAAAACAACTGTTTGAACAAGCCAACGATATCTTAGGTTTTCGCATTACAGACATTATGTTTGAAGGTTCGGCGGAAGATTTAAAACAAACCAAAGTCACGCAGCCCGCTATATTTCTTTATTCGGTCATTTTGGCGAAAACATTAGGTGATAGTTTTAAAGCAGATATGGTTGCTGGGCATTCACTTGGTGAATTATCAGCTTTGGTTGCCAATGGTACTTTAACTTTTGAAGCTGGCTTAACATTGGTTTCTAAACGCGCTTTAGCCATGCAAAAAGCCTGCGAAAAACAACCTAGTACGATGGCAGCAGTCCTTGGATTGGAAGATGCTATCGTAGAAGACATATGCAGTAAAACTCCTGGTGTGGTGGTGGCAGCCAATTACAATTGCCCAGGACAGTTGGTGATTTCTGGTGACGTAGACGCGATTAATGCCGCTTGTGTAGCTTTAACAGCAGCAGGCGCCAGACGTGCTTTGGTATTGCCTGTTGGCGGAGCTTTTCACTCACCCTTGATGGAACCTGCGCGAGAAGAACTGGCCGCAGCAATTGAAAATACAATGTTTAGCGAGCCTAAATGTCCGATATATCAGAATGTAACCGCTAGTGCTGTGAGCGGTGCTTCACAAATAAAAGCAAATTTGATGTTACAGTTAACAGCTCCGGTACGTTGGACACAGTCCGTTCAGCAAATGATTGCCGATGGTGCTACGCTTTTTACAGAAGTTGGTCCAGGTAATGTATTACAAGGACTAGTGAAAAAAATCGATGGAAATGCCCAAACTACAGCTGCTCAAATAAGCGCTTAAACCATAGCAAATGAATCAATCCCGAACCAAGTTTATCATTATTCTAATTGTTATTAATATAGCATTAGACCAAATAACAAAAATAATAGCGCGGATTTATATACGAAAAGGTGAAATAATAGATGTGTTTGGTGATGTGTTTCAGTTGTGGAATGTCGAAAATGAAGGTGCCTTTTTAGGAATGGGTAGTGACATGAATCCAACACTCAAAATCATTTTCCTTCTCATTCTTCCAGTAATAGTATTGGCTTACGTTATTTATTATATACTTAACAACAAGGAATTGGACCGCTTGAGTTTAATCGCTTTTTGTTGCATAATCGGTGGCGGTATTGCCAATGTTTTTGACAGAATTGTCTTTGGTTCAGTGACCGATTTTTTACACTTAGATTTTGGTGGTGTATTTAGAACGGGAATATTCAATGTAGCCGACATGTCGGTAACCACAGGAATGCTGTTGCTACTTTATGCCAGTTTTTTCAATAAACCAAAGACTCCTGAAAATTCCGTTGTAGATTAACGCTGTAAATTACAATCGGTACAGTCTTTAACTTCACCGTAGTAAGTTTCACGGTATTTATGTAAAGTTCTAATTGGAAAGCTTAAAATTCTTTTTCTAATGTAGGTTACACGCGTTTGTAATTTTCCCATTTTAGGCGTGTACCTATCTTCAACAACGGTTTCTCTTTTGATATTTACTAGTTTCATCACATTCATATTTTCAAGTAACATTAGCTACAAAGAAAAGACATAATCAAGTCAAATGCAAGTTTTTAAACTTAAATAGCTGTTAATCAATATTATTTTTAAATTACCCTCGACTAAAGAAAGCAATCGTTAACGAATTCGCAATAAAAAACGGCTAACGTATCATTTAACGCAACCGTCTTTTTGTAATTAAGAAACTTTACGTTTCGGATTACTCCTTATAAATTTTTCCTTCTTTCATAACAAACAATACATTTTCGAGTGTTTTGATATTATTAGTTGGATCCTCATTAACAGCGATGATATCTGCAAAAAAGCCAGTTTTAATTTCGCCAATGTCATTTGGCATAGAAAGCAACATGGCGTTGGTAACCGTAGCTGATTGAATGGCTTCAATGGCTGGCATACCGGCTTCTACCATAAAACCAAATTCCTTGGCATTATCGCCATGATAAAACACCCCAGCATCAGTACCAAAGGCAACTGGCACGCCTTTTTTGTAGGCTTTTGCAAACGTGCTTTGAATTTTTGGCCCTATAGAAGCCGCTTTTACAGCCACCATATCGGGATAATAATTAGGCACGGACGCTTTTTCGCTCACAAACTTTCCAGCAGAAATGGTCGGTACATAATAGGCGTTATATTCTTTCATCATGTCCATGGTTTTATCGCTCATCATGGTGCCGTGTTCAATGGTTTTTACGCCGCCCATAATGGCTCTTTGCATGCCTTCGTCGCCATGGGCATGTGCTGCCACATGAAACCCGTAATCGGCCGCTGTTTCGCAAATAGCTTTAATTTCTTCTAAGGAAAACTGTGGATTTTCATCACTTTTCGCCACGCTTAAAACACCACCTGTTGCAGTGATTTTTATTAAATCGGCACCGTTTTTATAGCGTTGTCTAACGGCCTTCTTAGCTTCCTCAATACTGTTAACTACACCTTCTTTTGGTCCTGGATCGCCAACTAATGCGCTGTTATATCCGTTTGTTGGATCGGCATGTCCGCCAGTGCTCGCCAACGATTTTTCAGCTGTAAAAATTCTAGGACCAACTACTTTCTTAGCGTTTATGGCATTTCGCAAAGCAACATTTACACCCGAACCACCTAAATCTCGTACCGTCGTAAAACCTGCCATTAAGGTAATCTGGGCTAGGTGTTGCGCGTTATAAGCAACATCGGCAGGATTAAGGGTAAAGCTTTCTAAGTATTTTTTAGGATTGGTTTCACTCTCTAAATGAACATGCATGTCAATTAGACCTGGTAGAACCGTTTTACTTTTTAAATCTATAACTACATCTGCATTACTTGCTGGTTCAGTAAATCCGTTATTAACAGCAATAATGCGTTCACCCGACACCACAATGGTTTGATTGGTGAGCACCTTACCCGATTGGGTATCGATTAATTTACCGCAATGCAGGTAGGTATTTTGGGCAATACTAATTGCCGAAAAAGCAAAAGCCACCAGAAGTACATAAAATTTCATATGTTAACTATTTAATATTTCTAATTTGTTTTTCCCATTTCCAAGCAGATGCCATAGCATCGTCTAAAGTGAGTTGTGCTTTCCAACCTAAATCTTGGTTAGCTTTGGTGGTTTCGGCATAGGCCGCAATCACATCGCCTTCTCTTCTTCCAACTATTTGATAATTTAATTTTAAATCCGTGACACGTTCAAAAGACTGGATCACCTCTAAAACCGAACTTCCTTTTCCAGTTCCTAGATTAAAGACTTCAAAATTTGATTTATGCTTGCCTTTAATAAGACGCTGTAAGGCTACCACATGCGCTTTCGCTAAGTCAACCACATGAATATAATCGCGGATACAAGTGCCATCTACGGTTGGATAATCATCACCAAAAACCGATAGCTTTTCTCTCAATCCAGCTCCAGTTTGGGTAATAAACGGCACGAGATTTTGTGGCACTCCAATTGGAAGCTCACCAATTTTAGCGGTAGAATGCGCACCTATCGGATTAAAATAGCGCAATGCAATGGCGTTAAAATGCGCATCGATTTTACAAACATCCTTTAGAATTTCTTCTCCAATTTGCTTGGTATTTCCGTAGGGTGATTCGGCTGGTTTTACGGGTGCGTTTTCTGAAATAGGTAATTCATCGGCCTGACCATAAACCGTACAAGACGAACTAAAAATAAAGTTTGCATCGGGTAGAACCTTTAATTCTTGCAACAAATAAACCAGGGAACTGATGTTGTTTTCGTAATACAATAAAGGCTCCTGAACACTTTCACCTACCGCTTTACTAGCCGCAAAATGAATGACACCTTTGATATTTGGATAACGTTTAAAAAAATCTTGAACTTTGGGCTTTTCTCTTAAATCAAATTCTTCGAAAATAGGTGATTTTCCAGTGATTGACTTGATGCCATCAAGCACATCTCGGGAAGAATTAGAAAGGTTGTCGATGATAATCACTTCAAAACCCTCATTTTGCAATTCTACTACTGTATGTGACCCGATAAAGCCGAGACCCCCTGTTACTACTATTTGCATTAATTACTTTGATTTAAAAAGTTAAGGACTGTGCTGGTTATGTATCCAATTTGTTCTTCGTCTAATTCGGTATGCATCGGTAAGGAAATTACCTCATCAGATAATTGGTTCGTGACTTTAAAATCAGCTTCGTTGTAGCGTTCATCTCTGTAGGCTTTTTGTCTGTGAAGCGGAATAGGATAATATATTCCGTGAGGAATACCCATATCAGCCAGGTGTTTGGCTAAGGCATCTCTATCGGCATTTACAATTTTTAAAGTGTATTGGTGAAACACATGGCAATCGCAAGTACTGCAAATGCCTTCGCAAGTTGACAAACCCGTTGGTGTAATGATATTTGGGTGGTTCTTAAAGGCTGCATTATATTTTCTTGCGGCGTTTCTTCTTGCATTATTATAGTCGTCTAATTTTGGTAATTTTGCATCTAATACCGCTGCTTGAATGGCATCTAATCTTGAATTTACACCAACCACATCGTGGTGATAGCGCACATACATACCGTGGTTTACGATACCTCGAATGCTATGCGCCAAATCGTCGTTGTTGGTGAAAATAGCACCACCGTCGCCGTAGCATCCCAAGTTTTTGGATGGAAAAAATGAAGTGCAACCCACATCGCCAATAACGCCTGCTTTCTTTTTGCTGCCATCTTTAAAAGTATAATCGGCACCAATAGCTTGCGCATTGTCTTCAATCACATATAGATTATGCTGTTTGGCAATTTCAATAACCGCTTCCATATTGGCCACTAAACCAAATAAATGAACTGGCACAATAGCTCTCGTTTTTGGAGTAATTGCTTTTTTTAAAGCCTCAATATCTATATTGAAATCAATGGGATCTACATCAACCAATACGGGCGTTAATTTCAGTAAGGCAATTACTTCTACTGTGGCAGCAAATGTAAAATCGGCTGTAATTACCTCATCACCTTGTTCCAAACCCAAGCCCATCATGGCAATTTGCAATGCATCGGTTCCGTTGGCACATGGAATCACATGTTTTACGTTTAAATAATTTTCAAGATTTTTTTGAAATTCGTGAACTTTTGGTCCATTCACAAACATAGCAGTATCTATTACTTCTTGAATGGATGCATCAACCTTTTGTTTTATTGGGGCATATTGACTTTGGAGGTCAACCATTTGAATTTTTTTCATCTAATTCTATTTCTAATGTAAAAGTATCAGCAATATAGCTGAATGCTCAGCGAAAATACGAAAATTAGCCCGCTATCGCTAATGAATTTTTCCAAAAAGAGCCGTATTTTAGCACAAACTAAAACCCCTTGCAAATCCTATACACCATAGCTATTTATATGATGAAGGCGCTTATATCTTTTGGCTCCTTATTTAATGATAAATTGAAATTAGGTATAGAGGGTAGAAAAGAAACTTTCAGGAAACTACAACAAACCATTGCCGAAACCGACAAAGTATTTTGGTTTCATTGTGCATCTTTAGGTGAATACGAACAAGGTTTGCCAGTATTTGAACAGCTTAAAGAAAAGCATCCAGAATATAAAATCGTACTCAGTTTTTTTTCGCCTTCGGGATATGAAATCCGAAAAAACAGTAAATTGGCACATGTGGTAGTATATCTTCCTCTAGATACACCTAAAAACGCCAAAAAATTTTTAGAACTCGTACACCCAGATTTCACTGTTTTTGTTAAGTATGAGATATGGATTAATTACCTCAATATTATTAAAAAACAAAGCAGACGCGCTATTTTAATTTCTGCATTATTTAGAGACCATCAGTCTTTTTTTAAATGGTATGGCGATATTTTCAAAAACGCATTAAGTGCTTTTGAACATATATTTGTTCAAGATATAAGATCGGAATTGTTGTTGAAAAGGATAAATTATCAAAACGTTACCATTGCGGGAGACACGAGATTTGATCGTGTGATTCAAAATGAAAAATACACTAAGCATCTCGATTTTGTTAGTTCTTTTATTAATCATAAGATTTGTGTGGTAATTGGTAGTTCGTGGCCCGAGGATGAGGCATTGTGGTTTCATTTTATCAATACAAATGATATGCTTGATGTTAAATACATTATTGTACCACACAACATAGATCAGCCACACATTAAAACCATAAAGTCAAAAATTCAAAAACCCACTGCCATATATTCTGAAAGCAACGAAGCAATTTTAAAAGCAAGCCAAGTTTTAATTGTTGATACCATTGGTTTATTAAGCAGCATTTACAGTTATGCCCAAATAGCCTATGTTGGCGGTGCGGTAGGAACCACAGGACTTCACAATATTTTAGAACCTGCGGTTTTTGGAATTCCCATAATTATAGGAAACCGCATCGATAAGTTTCCTGAGGCCACGGCTATGATAAAGAATGGTGGTGTTACATCAATCAATGATTATCAAACCTTTGAACAAGCTTTAAACAATTTACTTCTAAACCCTGATTATCGAAATCAATTGGGTGCCAAAAACAAAAATTTTATTGAATTAAATGAAGGTGCCGTTAACCGAATTATATCTACAACTCGTATATAATTAAACCTTTAAAAGAACAAAAGCTAAATTTTTTCTTGTAATTTGAAATTTACTTGTTAAATTCGTAGAAATTCAATTAACACTAAAACTATTAAAATGAAGAAATTACTTTTAAGTTTGGTATTGGTGATGGCCTTAGCTTTAACCTTTACTTCTTGCAGAGACACCAAAGAAAAAACAGAGGATTCAATAGAAGAAGCTATTGATGATGCTGGAGACGCTATTGAAGATGCGACTGACGATATTGGCGATGCTATTGATGATTTAAGCGATGAAACTGATAATGCTATGGACTCTGCAGAAGCGGCCATGGAAGAAGCCAAAAGTGACTTAGATGAAGCCGTTGATAAGGCACAAGAGGCCACAAATAAAGCTATGGATGACGCTAAGAATACCGTTAATGAAACAGTTGATAAAGCTGAAAAAGCGGGCACTGACGCTATGAAAAAAGCATCTGATAAGGTAAAAGAGTATTAAGCCTTCAATGCTCTATTTTGTACAAAGCCTGATTTTTCAGGCTTTTTTTGTGGTAAAAAATGTCTCAAAAAATATTTTAATTGAGATAGTGAGGACAAACATTTATTTTGTTTATATCATGATTATGCCTACTATTACAATTCAATCTTTAATTTAAATCATCAGTTTATGAAAATTACAAAAATTATTGGGATTCTTTTAATTGTAGGAGGCGTTGTTTTAGCGTACCTAGGAATTACTAAAGTTTCCGACAGCAGTGCAGGAGTGAAAGCCCTGGGCATGGAAATTGATCTTTCAAACGAATCAGGCAAGGAAGAAGGCTATATCTATCTAGGTGTTGCCGTGCTTTTATTTGCTGGAGGTGTGTATTCGTTGAAGAAAAAGTGAATTTTTAGAGAACAAGCTCTGAGTTGTTCTCGAATGAAGTGGAGGAATTATTTGGTTGCCTCAAGCTTGAAGCTGCCTTTGAGCTTGTTAATGAGCATTAAACTATAGACCTCACAGGTTTTTGAAAGCTGTGAGGTCTTAAATTTTTCTTTAATAAATTGGCGATTAAATTAATGAAATGAAAAAACCGTAAACTGTTAATAAATAACAATTTACGGTCTTGGTACAGAAGGCGGGACTTGAACCCGCACGAACATTACTGCTCATTGGATTTTAAGTCCAACGTGTCTACCGATTCCACCACTTCTGCAAAAGGTAGTTTTGTAGAGCGAAAGACGGGATTTGAACCCGCGACCCTCACCTTGGCAAGGTGATGCTCTACCCCTGAGCTACTTTCGCATTGGTTTTACAATGAACGTTTGTTTCAATTGCGAGGGCAAATTTAATACATTTCTTATAATACCAAAGCCTTTTTTTAAAAAATAATTCGGCTAGATTACGCTTGCTTCTTCTTAACCAACATCCTTTTGATTTCATTGAGCTTCATTAAAGCTTCTACTGGTGTTAATGTATCTATATCGGTTTCTAAAATTTCGTCCTTAATTTGAATGAGTAAGGGATCGTCTAAGTTAAAAAAGCTCAACTGCATTTCGCTACTCAACTGCTTCACCGCATCGGTAAGTTGTTCGCTGCTATGCGATTTTTCTAATTGTTTGAGCATTTTGTTAGCGCGGTTAATTACCTGTTTGGGCATGCCAGCCATTTTAGCTACGTGAATTCCAAAACTATGAGCGCTACCGCCTTCTACCAATTTTCTTAAAAACAAAACCTTGTCTTTTAGTTCCTTTACAGAGACGTTATAATTTTTAATGCGCTTAAACGTTTCGGCCATTTCATTTAGCTCGTGATAATGGGTGGCGAATAAGGTTTTGGCTTTAGATGGATGTTCGTGCAAATATTCACTAATGGCCCAAGCAATTGAAATGCCGTCATAGGTGCTGGTACCGCGACCTATTTCGTCTAACAACACCAAACTTCTACTTGAAATATTGTTAAGAATAGAGGCCGTTTCATTCATTTCGACCATAAAAGTAGACTCGCCCATTGAAATATTATCGCTGGCTCCTACTCTAGTAAACACCTTATCTATTAAACCAATTCTAGCAGATTTTGCTGGTACAAAACTTCCTATTTGCGCCAACAATACAATTAAAGCGGTTTGCCTTAAAATGGCAGACTTACCCGACATGTTTGGACCCGTAATCATGATGATTTGCTGGGTGTCTTTATCTAAAAAGACATCGTTAGCAATATAGGCTTCGCCTAGTGGCAATTGCTTTTCAATAACAGGATGCCTGCCTTCCACAATATCTAAATCGAAACTTTCATCTAAAACTGGTCGCCTATAATTGTTGGTAGCTGCGAGTTGCGCAAAGCCTGACAAGCAATCTAATTTGGCAATTAAATAGGCATTTTGTTGCACTGGTTTTATATACTCATGCATCCACAACACCAACTCTGAGAACAGTTGTAGCTCAACAGCCATAATACGTTCTTCAGCACCTAAAATTTTGGTTTCGTATGTTTTTAACTCTTCAGTGATATAGCGTTCGGCATTCACTAAGGTTTGCTTTCTAATCCAGTCTGAAGGGACTTTGTCTTTATGGGTATTGCGAACTTCAATGTAATAACCAAACACGTTGTTGGAGGCAATTTTTAATGATGGAATACCAGTGCGTTCACTTTCGCGCGCGAGCATTTCATCTAAATATTTTTTGCCTGATTTTGCTAAATGTCGCAGCTCGTCTAATTCGTCAGAAACCCCAGCAGCGATGGTGCTTCCTTTTAAAATATTAACAGGCGCTTCTTCTTTTAGAGTTGCTTTAATTTTATCACGCAGAAGATTACAATCGTGCAAAGTATCACCTAAAATTTGCAGTGCTTCGTTTTTACATTTGGAAGTGACGCTTTTAATTGGGACAATAGCTTCTAGTGCATTTTTAAGTTGAATAACTTCACGCGGCGCAATTTTAGAAGTAGCTACTTTGGAGATTAAGCGTTCTAAATCCCCAATATGTTTAATGTGATGTTGAATTTTTTGAAGTAATTCTTGCTGAGACTTCAAGTGCTCCACCACCTCATGACGTTGGGCGATGCTGTCTTTTTGCTTTAAAGGTAAAGCCAGCCAACGTTTTAAAAGACGTGAACCCATTGGTGAAATGGTGTAATCTATGCAATCCAGTAAGGTGACGCCATTGTAATTATTGGTGCTGTAGAGTTCTAAATTTCGGATGGTGAATTTGTCCATCCAAACATAGGCATCTTCAGAAATTCTTGAAATTGCCGAAATATGATTTAACTTGTGATGTTGCGTTTCTCCGAGGTAGTGCAATATCGCACCTGATGCGATAATACCTTCGTATAAATCTTCAATACCAAAACCTTTTAAAGTTTTCGTGTTGAAATGTTTGGTAAGTAAATCGTAGGTGTAATCCGTTTGAAACACCCAATCTTCCAAATAAAATGTATGGAAATCGTTGCCAAAAGTCTCATTAAAATCTTTGCGTTTTTGCTTTGAAATAAGCACTTCGCTAGGGTTGAAGTTTTGCAGTAACTTATCAATATATTCGGCATTGCCTTGAGCGGTTAAAAATTCACCGGTCGAAATATCTAAAAATGATATACCCAAACGCTGGTTTTCAAAATAAACCGAAGCCAAAAAATTATTTTGTTTGGATGACAAGACTTCGTCATTTAGCGCCACACCCGGTGTTACCAACTCGGTTACACCGCGTTTAACGATGGTTTTAGTTTGCTTGGGATCTTCTAACTGATCGCAAATAGCCACGCGGCAGCCTGCCTTTACCAGTTTAGGCAAATAGGTATTGAGTGAATGGTGAGGAAATCCAGCCAATTCTGTTTCACTTAAACTTCCAGCACCGCGTTTGGTAAGAATAATATCTAAAATTTTAGAAGCTTTAATTGCATCTTCACCAAAGGTTTCGTAAAAATCACCCACACGAAACAACAACAGAGCATCTGGGTACTTTGCCTTTATGGCATTGTACTGTTTCATTAACGGTGTTTCTTTGGTGGTTTTTTTAGACACAATTACAGGTTTAAAATCTTACTTTTGTAATTTATAAAGTGTGCTAAGATAACCATATTTTAAGGTTTTTTAAAACCAAACAATGTCAAGTTATCTACAAAAAACAACGAGATTTTAACATGCGGAAATTAGAAAACAGTGAATTAGAACGTTTAGAAGTTGAAGATTTTAAACAAGCCACAAAAACACCGATCATTATTGTGTTGGATAATATAAGAAGTCTCAACAATATTGGTTCGGTATTTAGAACGGCCGATGCTTTTCTGGTTGAAAAAATTTACCTCTGTGGCATTACTGCAAAACCACCACATAAAGATATTCATAAAACTGCATTAGGCAGCACCGAAACTGTAGATTGGGAATATTACGAAAACACCATACAATTAATTGACCAACTAAAAGTCAAAGGCATCAAAATTATTTCGATAGAGCAAGCTGAAGATGCCTTGATGCTGAACGACTTTAAACCTCAACCTGGCTCCACCTATGCCTTAGTGTTTGGTAATGAAGTAAAAGGCGTAGCGCAACACGTAGTAAGCGCCAGTGATTTGGTAGTTGAAATTCCGCAGTTTGGCACCAAGCATTCTTTAAATATATCAGTGAGTTGCGGCGTGGTAGTTTGGGATGTATTTTGTAAAATGACAATGAAGTAACAACATTTCAACTTTTAATTTTATCTAAAACCCAAAGGTAATCCTCGCGATTTTTCACAAAATCTTTTTCTGAAATGTCAATTAATTTGACATTAAAATCGGGATGGTTTTTGAGAAATTCTAAATAACCCGCATTAATTTTATCGAGATAGTCATCCTGAATATCTTGCTCGTAATTACGGCCGCGTTTTTTAATATTGGCTTGAAGTCGTTCGGTATTTTGATATAAATACACATATAAATCGGGCTTGGCAATATCTTTATACACCTGATAAAACAATTTTCTATACAAAGCAAACTCATCTTCAGGCAAGGTTATTTTTGAAAAAATAAGCGATTTAAATATGTCGTAATCGCTTACAATAAAATCTTTAAATAAATCTAACTGAGATAAATCATCGGATATTTGCTGATAGCGATCAGCCAAAAATGACATTTCTAAAGTAAAAGCATAGCGTTTTGGTTCTTTATAAAATTTAGGTAAGAATGGATTATCAGCAAAACGTTCCAGAATTAACTTTGCGTTAAAATCGTGCGCAATCATGGTTGCCAAACTAGTTTTACCAGCACCAATATTACCTTCAACAGCTATATAATTGTAATTACTGAATTTATAGGATTTTGTCGGATTTTTAAGCCATATGTTTTGAGGTTCTAAAACCGACTTATCGGTACATTTTTCTGATAAAGTTAGAATGGTTTCCACTAATACTGGATGCTGAACTTGCGCTGCAATGTCTTTAAGTGGTTCTAATACAAATTTTCGATTTTGTATCTCAGGATGTGGAATTGTTAATTGCTTACTTTCAATAACTTCATCATCAAACAACAATACATCTAAGTCGATACTACGCGATTCGAAATTCACTTTTGAAGTACGCTTTCTACCCAAACTTGTTTCGATTTCCAAAAGGGCCCAGAGTAGTTTATGAGCCGATAAATGTGTTTCAATCGCAATACATGCATTAAAGAAATCGGCGCCATCAAATCCCAAAGCCGGCGTTTTATAAACACGGGAAATTGATTTCACACTTCCTATTTTTTCATGAATAGCGTCGATGGCCTTTTGAAGGTTTTTAAACTTATCGCCCAAGTTACTACCAAGCGCTATATATGCTTTGTGAATTGTTGTCATAGGTTTGTCAAAAAAACAAAAAGTTCATCAGACAATCGCTTCAAATCTGATAAAAAATAGGAGATATTATTAACAATTTTACATATTGAACTACGACTGTAAGACAAAAAGATCTAAAATAATTCCGTAGTTTTATAGCTTAATTTTCCCGCTTTCCATGAATCTAAAAAACAAACTGCTTGCCCAGCAAATTTATTTGTTTCTTGCTGCCTTATTTATTACCTCACTCGTAGTTTCAAATCTTATTTTTCAAAAATTTTTTTATTGGTATCCGTTTGAATTTGAATTTTTCGGAACCAAGCTTTTCGAAGTTTCCGTCGGTATTTTACCGTATCCCATTACCTTTTTAATCACCGATTTAATAAGTGAAATATACGGTAAGAAACGCGCCAATCAAGTGGTGGTTGCAGGTATTTTTGCTTCTGTTTTTTCATTGCTCATTATATTTATTTCGAATGCAGTACCTGCAACCAGCTGGTCGCCCGTCGATAATGGCACCTTTTCATTGGTTTTTGGCGGCACAGCCATTGCGGTTTTTGCCTCTATGATGGCTTATTTATTGGCCCAATTTGTAGACATTCACATTTATCATTTCTGGAAAAATCTCACCAAAGGAAAACATCTTTGGCTACGAAATAACTTCTCAACCTTTGCTTCGCAATTTATAGATACCGCTGCGGTTTTGTTGCTGCTTTGTGCCTTTGAAAAAATTGCCTGGACTAATTTTTATGGCTTGTTACTTAGCGGATTTATTTTTAAAGTAATTATTGCCATTTTAGACACGCCATTATTATATTTAGGCGTGTATATCTTCAGAAAAAAATTCAATTTAAAGGTAAATGAAGAAATTGATATGTTATAAGTATATTAATAATAAGGTCTTGATAAACTTTTTGTAGGAACTTTACGTATATTATATACAATTACATGTCATCTAATTTCATTCATAACAAAACTTATGTAATGCTCACTAACTAATAGAGAAACTATCTGAAACACTTAACAAGGTGCTCCCTTGTTGCAGTAAAAACCTAATATTTCAAACTTATGAAACTTAAAAAAATACTCAAAATAGTTGCCATTTCCCTAGCTATCATTATTGCTGTTCTGGCAGTAACTCCATATTTATTTAAAGATAAATTGGTAGCCATAGTTAAAAAGTCACTTAATGAAAATCTAAATGCTGTTGTTGATTTTGAATCAGTTGACTTGAGTTTGCTTAGAAGTTTTCCGCAAGCCAATCTCACGATCAACAAAATGACGGTTGTCAATCTTGAACCTTTTAAGGGCGATACCCTAGCCAAAGTTGAAACCACTGCCCTGCGTATGTCGATAAAGGAACTTTTTAAAGGCGAAGGCGAAGCAATTGCGATTAATTCTATAAGCCTTGACGATGCACATTTAAATTTGATAAGCAATTTAGAAGGTTTTGTAAACTACGATATTGTTAAAGAAACTGAACAGCAAGCTGACGGCAAAGAAGAAAGTGCTGGTCTAAATATCGCATTAGAACGCTACGAAATTTCAAACAGTAGAATATCTTATTTGGACCAAGAAAGCAATATGCTTTTGAATATAACGGATTTCCAACACAACGGTAGCGGTAACTTAACAGGCGATACTTCGGAGTTGGATACGAATTCGGAAGCCTTGGTAAGTTTTGGTATAGGTGAGAGTCAGTACTTGAAAAATAACAAAGTGAAACTAAAAGCACTTTTAGGTATTGATTTTGAAAGCAGCACCTATACTTTTAAAGAAAACACAGGTTACATTAATGCGTTACCAATTGAACTCAACGGTTATGTACAATTACAAGATGAAGGTCAGTTTATTGACCTGACTTTTCGCAATCCAAGTTCCTCGTTTAAAGATTTTCTAGCCATCATACCAGAAGCCTATGCGAAAAACCTCAACGATGTTGAAACTACTGGTGATTTTAAAGTTAACGGCGCCATTAAAGGATTAAATGGCGATGAAACCGTTCCTGCTTTTAACATTAATATGGCCTCGAACAATGCATCCTTTAAATATTACAGTCTTACAAAAAGTGTTGAAGACATCACCATCGATGTGAATGTGGTAAATGAAAGTGGCATTTTGGCGGACACATACGTAGATGTTAACGCTTTTAATTTTAGAATAGATCAGGATAAATTTAATGCTGAAGCGCATTTAAAATCGCTCACCGAAAATATGCTTGTCGATGCAAAGCTTAACGGAAAAATTAACCTTGCTAACCTTAGTAAAGTATATCCAATAGATTTAGACCAAGAGCTAAGTGGTATTTTAACGGCAGATATTAACAGCAGTTTTGATATGAATGCGGTTAATAATAATGATTACCAACGCATTAAAAGTTCTGGATTTATGGGATTGACTAATATGGTTTATTTACCAGAAGGTTTTACTAGTACCCTTAATATTAAAAATGCGGCATTGACTTTTAATCCATCATCGGTAAACATTAGTAGTTTTGACGCCGTAATTGGCGAAACCGATATTAAAGCCAACGGGACTATTAACAATTTCCTTGGGTTTTTCTTAAGTGAACAAGATTTAAAAGGGGTATTTAACATCGACTCTAACAAATTTGTGGTAAGTGATGTTTTGGTACCTGAAACCGAAACAGGTTCTGATGTTAACACTAATGTTGAACCCACCAAAATTCCAGGATTTCTTGATTGCACCATTAACGCCAAGGCGAATTTTGTGGTGTACGATAATTTAACCCTTGAAAATGTAAGTGGTCAATTAGTAATAAAAGACCAAAAGGCTACTTTAAATAATATGACCTCCAGTTTATTTGATGGTTTAATTGCTTTTAATGGTAGTATTTCAACAGCAAGCGAAGTTCCTGTTTTTGATATGGACTTAAACCTTCAAAATATCGATATTTCTAAATCCTTTGTTGGCTTAGAATTACTACAAAACTTAGCGCCAATCGCCAAGGCTTTAACTGGAAAACTGAATTCAAGCTTAAAACTTTCCGGTGATTTGAGTTCAGACTTCACACCGAATTTACGATCTCTAACTGGTAATTTTTTAGCCAATATTTTAACGGCCAACCTCAACGTTAAAGACAATAACGCACTCAGTTTGATAGATAATCAACTGAAATTTTTAGATTTTGATAAACTCAATTTAAAAGATTCAAAAATAGACATGAATTTTAAAGATGGTATAGTAAATATCAGACCTTTCAATTTAAAATATCAAGATATTGATATCAATTTTACTGGCGGTCACAGTTTTAGAAATGCGCTCGATTACAAAGCCACCTTTAATGTGCCTGCGAAATATTTAGGAAGCGAAATAGCCTCCTTAATGGCGCAATTAAAAAGTTCAGGAACTGAAAATATCACGGTACCAGTAGTGGCCAGTTTCACAGGTGAACTTTTAAAACCCAAGGTTAGTACTGATTTGGTATCCAGCGTAAGCAACCTCACCAAACAATTGGTTGAAATTAAAAAACAGGAATTACTGAGCGACGGCAAAACCAAAGCCGGAGATATTATAAGCGGTATTTTTGGCAACACGACCAAACCCAACGATAGCTTACCTAAAACCGATAGCACCAAAACCAACAATGTTGAATCGGCTGTAAAAGATGTTTTGGGCGGATTATTAAAAAAGAAGAAAAAGCCCACTGCGAAGGATACGATTTCGAATTAAAAGCTTGATTTTTTCGTTTTTGCCGTAATTAGAGCAAATTGCTGTTAAGACATAGCCAATTGTTTGGAATTGTCATAAATTATGTTATTATGTATAAGTAAACTTCTAACTATACATATGAGACAATTAAAAATTACCAAACAGATTACCAATAGAGCAGAAAAATCATTAGATAGCTACTTACAAGATATTAGCAAAATTCCAATGATTACTGCAGATGAAGAAGTAGAATTAGCACAACGAATTAAAAAAGGTGATCAGTTAGCCGCAGACAAATTGGTAAATTCCAATTTGCGGTTTGTTGTTTCGGTGGCAAAGCAGTATCAAAACCAAGGTTTAAAATTACCAGACCTTATCAACGAAGGTAATGCAGGTTTAGTGAAGGCAGCAAAACGTTTTGATGAAACAAGAGGTTTTAAGTTTATCTCCTATGCAGTTTGGTGGATAAGACAATCCATTTTACAAGCCTTGGCCGAGCAATCTAGAATTGTAAGATTACCATTAAATAAGATTGGCTCTATTAATAAAATCAACAAAGCTTATTCATTTTTAGAACAACAAAACGAAAGACCTCCTTCGGCCGAAGAGATTGCCACACAACTTGAAATGACACTTACGGATGTAAAGCAATGCTTGAAAAACTCGGGACGTCATTTGTCTATGGACGCTCCATTAAAAGAAGGTGAAGATTTCAACTTATATGACATGGTTAGCTCATCTAGTTCACCAAAACCAGACGAATCATTAATGGAAGATTCATTATCTACCGAAATTAACCGAGCATTAGAAACGCTGCCTCAGAAGGAAAGCGATGTTTTAAAACTTTACTTCGGATTGGGTGGTAATTTGCCCTTAAGTTTAAATGAAATTGGAGAAGTGTATGATCTTACGCGCGAACGCGTGCGTCAAATCAAAGAGAAAGCCATTAGACGTTTGAAGCATACTTCAAGAAACAAAGTATTAAGAACCTATTTAGGATAAAAAGATAATGATAAAAATAGAAATAAAAGAAGGCGAAAATATTGAACGCGCACTAAAGCGTTACAAACGAAAACACCGTAATGTGAAAACGATGCAGAACATTCGCGAAAACCAATTTTTTACAAAAAAATCTGTGAAACGTCGGCGCGAAGTTCAAAAAGCTGAATACATACAAGAACTAAAAAACAAAGAAGACTCTTAAAATTTTAAGCCTCCTCATTTTTAATTGGGCAGTCTTCGTAGAAATCTTCGAAGGTTCTATTAGTAGTATAATTGTCTGTTAACACTTTATAAACCATTAGCACCACCATACCTTGCCCTAAAACGGTTAAATAAAATATCCAATTGAAAGGTAAATTCATGGCGGACATAATAGTAATGGTAATAAGTGCTAGCGTGGTGATTGCTACATAAACCATGGGAGAAACATTCTTTATCATAACTTTTTATTTAAAGGTATAGATTTTATAATGTTTCGTAAAGTGCTTTAACGCAATACTAACAAAATTCAAATTATTTAACTGAAATAGATACTACCAAACCTTCGTTCGATCGAACGTTAAAAACAGTATCATCATCAAATATTAAATACTGTCCTTTAATGCCACATAAGGTTCCCGAAAATTCGATTTGTTTTTCAATATTTAAACTTTTTGGTTTTTCAGGATAGGATAACACTGGAAACTTAATTTCGGTTTCTTTATTATTTTCGAGGTAATATGATTGGGCTTCTTCGGGTATAAACGTTTTTAGTTTTTCTCGCCATTCGACTAAATCTTCATCCTTTAAATTATTTTTTAACATGTTACGCCAATTGGTTTTATCGGCAACATATTCTTTTAAAGACACTTCGGTTATTCCTGCGAGATATCTATTTGGCACCTCCACAATTTCTATTGCTTCATGTGCACCTTGATCTATCCAACGGGTTGGTATTTGACTTTTTCGTGTAACCCCAACCTTTACGTTACTACTATTGGCTAAATATACAACATGTGGTTGTAGCTGCACATTTTTTTCATATTCCAAATCGCGATCTTCTTTATCGAGGTGCGCCGTGCTTAGCTCTGGGCGCATGATCCAATCCCCGGCAGAAGGTGTTTCAAAAAAACACGATTTACAAAAACCTTGTCTAAAAATAGGCGTATTCATTCCGCAACTTAAACACTGATATTTTTCAAATTTAATATGCACCGATTTCCCAAGTAACTGGTTGACATTAAGAAAGTCATCCTCAAATATTAGGTAATACTCGATTGGTTGCTTAAACTCTGTTTTCATTTTTGTTAAAACACCCGTATAAATCATAATTGTTTTTTGTTATTTTTAGGTTTTGTAAAGATAACCAATCCATGCCAATCACTATAGTCAATTCAATTGCCAGCTGGTTTTTAAAAAAACGGATTCATCAAATTGAATTGTTTTTGAAATATCCCAATGAGGTGCAACATGAATTGCTCATCAACTTAATAAGAATCGCCAAAGACACTGAAATAGGTAAATTATACGATTTCAGCTCAATTACTAATTACGAAGATTTTGCCGAACGGGTTCCAGTAATTTGTTATGAAGATTTTCACGAACATATCGAGCGTTCGCGCCTTGGTGAGGCCAATATCTTTTGGCCAGGAACCATCAAATGGTTTGCGAAATCTAGTGGAACCACCAATGCACAAAGTAAATTTATTCCCGTAACCGAGGCCTCACTTGAAGATTGCCATTACGCTGCAAGTAAAGATTTGCTGTGCATCTATTTAAATAACAACGAAGATTCTCAACTGTTTACAGGCAAAAGTTTAAGATTGGGTGGCAGTAAAGAATTATATAAAGAAAACGGCTCCGCTTTTGGCGATTTATCAGCGATTCTTATTGATAACATGCCGTTTTGGGCAGAGTTTAGTAGTACCCCAAGCAACAAAGTTTCCCTTATGAGTAATTGGGAAGTTAAAATGGAAGCAATTGTTAAAGAAACCATCGATGAAAATGTAACCAGTTTGGCCGGCGTACCATCATGGATGTTGGTTCTACTAAATAATGTTTTAGAATATTCAGGCAAAACCGACATTACCGAAATATGGCCTAATCTAGAAGTCTACTTTCATGGCGGTGTTAGTTTTGCGCCATATAAATCGCAATATGAAAATATCATCAAAAAGAGTAATTTTCGATATTATGAAATTTATAATGCTTCGGAAGGATTTTTTGCCATTCAAGACCAAAACAATTCAGATGAATTGTTATTAATGTTAGATTATGGCATTTTTTATGAATTCATCCCTATGGACGAATACGGCACAAGCCAACAACGAATTATCCCTTTAAGTCAGGTGATTTTAGATGTCAATTATGCAGTGATTATTACTACCAATGCCGGTTTGTGGCGTTATAAAATAGGTGATACAGTTAGATTTACTTCCGTAAGACCTTATCGAATTAAAATAACTGGAAGAACCAAGCACCATATAAATGTATTTGGCGAAGAACTTATTATTGAAAACGCCGAAATGGCACTTGCAAAAACCTGCAACGAAACCAACGCCGAAATTGTTGAGTTTACAGTCGCACCCGTTTTTATGGAAGGTAAAGAAAAAGGAGCTCATGAATGGCTCATTGAATTTAAAACACCCCCTGAAAGCATACATCGATTTCAATATATTTTAGACGAAAAACTTCAAGATCTAAACTCTGACTATAAAGCCAAACGCTACAACAATATGACGCTGAATTGCCCATTAATAAATGTTGCCAGACAAGACCTTTTTCATGACTGGCTTAAAAAACAAGATAAATTAGGCGGACAACACAAAGTACCAAGATTAGCGAATTCCAGAACTTATCTAGATGATTTGCTGGCGATGCAAACTGTAAAACAGTACTAAGATAACAATTGATTCGTCTGAAATTGATTCGCATTAAAGAACACAGTGCCAATAATCGGCTAAATAAACAATTTTACTTTTTTTAACGAATTTTAACAACCCTTAATCTAAAAATTTAAAGCGTAGCCTTTTTCTTTAAATTATGCGTTTATATTTACAAAAATATTACAACAAAGAAATAACACTTTCAAGATATTGTTCAGCAATATTAGTAATTAATCCAAATAAAAAAACCACTCTTCTCTCGAGTGGTTTATTGTTTTTTACGAATTTATTTTTAACTAAGACACTGCCTTAAGTTTTTTCAATGTAGTTCGTGTAAGTTTATCTTCGGCATAGGACTTTGTAACGTTTAAGGTTTTACTGTCGCTGCTTGGCAATTCGAACATTGCGTCGGTCAGGATTTCTTCACAGAGCGATCTTAATCCTCTTGCCCCTAATTTATACTCTACTGCTTTTTCAACAATATAATCTAAAGCACCATCTGTAATAGTAAAATCAACATCATCCATAGAGAACAATTTCTCGTATTGTTTGATGATGGCATTTTTAGGTTCGGTTAAAATGGCACGTAAGGTTTTAGAGTCTAATGGATCCATATGGGTTAGCACTGGCAACCGACCAATAATTTCTGGAATTAATCCAAAGTCCTTTAAATCTTTAGGTGTTATATATTGGAGTAAATTGGTGAAATCAACTTTCGCATCCGATATTGAAGCACTATAACCAACGGCTTGCATATTGAGACGTTTAGAAATTACGCGGTCAATACCATCGAAAGCACCACCAGCGATAAATAAAATATTTTCGGTATTAACTTCTATAAACTTTTGGTCTGGGTGTTTGCGTCCGCCTTTTGGTGGAACATTAACTACTGTTCCTTCGAGGAGCTTTAACAACGCCTGTTGAACGCCTTCGCCTGAAACATCTCTTGTAATAGATGGATTGTCACTTTTGCGAGCAATTTTATCGATTTCGTCTATAAAAACAATGCCTTTTTCCGCACGTTCTAGGTTGTAATCGGCTGCTTGGAGTAATCTTGTTAGAATACTTTCAACATCTTCACCAACATAACCAGCTTCGGTTAGTACTGTTGCATCAACTATTGCCAAGGGTACATTGAGCATTCTGGCAATGGTTTTTGCCATAAGTGTTTTTCCTGTACCTGTTTGACCAACCATAATGATGTTACTTTTTTGAATTTCAACATCGTCATTGGTTTGCTTTTGCAGTAATCGTTTATAGTGATTATAAACCGCTACAGACATTACTTTTTTGGTGTGTTCCTGACCTATGATATAAGTATCTAAAAACTCCTTTATTTCTAAGGGCTTCTTAAGCATTACATCGGCGGAAAGTGCATCTTTACCACCCTGTTTAGATTCTTCTAGAACAATACCATGGGCTTGCACGATGCATCTATCGCAGATATGCGCATCCAAGCCTGCAATTAGCAAACTGGTTTCAGACTTTTTACGACCACAAAAGGAACATTCTAATTCTACTTTAGACATATATGTTTATTTTGGCTAAGTTTTTAAATTTAAAATTAAGCCTATTTTCTAACTAAAATTTCATCAATCATTCCATATTCTTTGGCTTGATCGGCGCGCATCCAATAATCTCTATCTGAATCTTTCTCGATTTGATCGTAAGTTTTACCGGAATGCTTGGCAAGAATATTATATAATTCTTCTTTAACTCTAAGGGTTTCTCTTAAGGTTATTTCCATGTCGGATACTTGACCTTGCATACCGCTCATTGGCTGATGTATCATTACTCGTGAATGAGTTAATGCTGATCGTTTTCCAGCATGACCTGCACATAATAAAACGGCACCCATTGAGGCTGCCATACCAGTGCAAATAGTTGCAACATCTGGTTTGATAAACTGCATGGTATCATAAATTCCAAGACCAGCATATACGCTTCCTCCTGGAGAATTGATATAGATTTGAATATCTTTAGCGGCATCGGTACTCTCTAAAAACAACAATTGTGCTTGTATGATATTAGCAACTTGGTCATTAATTCCGGTACCTAAAAATATTATTCTATCCATCATTAATCGGGAAAATACGTCAAAAATGGCAATATTCATTTGGCGCTCTTCAATAATGTTGGGCGTTAAATTGGTTGGGTACATACTCTTCATTATTTTATCGTAGTATGTGGTACTGATGCCTTGATCTTTGGTGGCAAATTTTTCAAATTCTTTAGCGTAATCCATATATTTTGTTGAATTTTTATTGTTATTTATTGATTATTAATCTATTAAAAAAGCGCAAAACTTAACAGTCTTGCGCTTTAAAGATACTAATTTATTCTTTAATACTTAACTGTAAAATTCTTTCACAAACTCGCCGTAAGTTATTTTCTTTACCTTCAAATTGGCCTCTGTTTTGTAAAGATTTAACAATTTCTGACTCATTAATTGTTCTGATAGACGTTTTACTTCATCGCGATTCGATAAAATTCGTGCTGCAATATCTTCCAGTTCTTTTTCGCCAGGATTCATCTGACCAAATTGTGCCATTTGAGATTTAATCATTTCAATAGTATGTGATTTTAAATCTTCAAATTGAACTTGTAAATTATGTTTTTCAATAAGCTTCCCTTCTATCAATTGGTAACGCATACTTTTTTCAGACTTTTCGTATTCGTCTTTTGCTTGATCTGCAGTCATTGGCTCTTCACCTGCAGTTTGTAACCACTTTTGAAGAAATGATGCTGGTAAATCAAATTTTGTATTGTTAATTAAATATTCTGTAACGTCATTTAGTAATTTTTGATCGGCTTGTTGCAAAAATTGCTTTTCAGAATCTACTCTTATTTTTTCTTTGAGTTCGGTTACCGAGGTAACTTCACCTTTGCCAAATAGCTTGTCGAACAAGTCTTGATCTAGATCTGCTAAAACTCTATTATTAATTTCAGAAATTGTAAACTGAACATCGATATTAAGTCCGTGAACCAAATTGTGAGACACTTTTAAATAAGTTTCTAAATCGTGTTCATCGTTAAACAAACCTTTAGTTGAAAAAGTTACAAGGTCACCAACTTTAGCACCAACTAACAATTTAATGTTAGATTTTCCTTTAATTTTATCTAGAGAAAATGTTGCTTTGTTATTGATATTATGATCCTCGTTTACAAATGTTCCGGTAACTTCAGAGTTGTCTTCAACGGCATTAATGTTAACGAGTTTTCCATATTGTTTTTGAATATGTTTAACCTGATCGTCAATCATTTTATCATCGGCTACAATATTGTATTGTGCGATGGATTTTTTACCCTTAAGTTGTACTTCAAAATCTGGAGCTAGTCCTAATTCAAATTCAAAAGTGAATTGATCCGCATCCCAGTCTAAGTCGTCCTGCTGTTTAGGTAAAGGATTGCCTAAAACGTCTAGTTTTTCTTCCACAAGATATTTGCCTAAAGCGTCTTGTAATAATTTATTTACTTCATCAACAAGTACTGCTTTTCCGTACTGCTTTTTCACCATCGTCATTGGCACATGACCTTTTCTGAAGCCTGGTATATTGGCCGATTTTCTGTAATCGGTAAGTATTTTTTCAACTTTATCGCTATAGTCTTCTTTAGCGATTGCTACCTTTACCACTGCGTTCAGGTTGTCGATGTTTTCTCTTGTAATATTCATTGTGATAATGCTATAAAAATTGGCATGCAAAAATACAATATTTTAGCGTGCCAACAAAGTTTTTAAAATGCTGTTATTCAGTAATTTTTTTATCTTCTTGTAATACTGAATGAAAAATAGACTGCAGTATGGTAAGTAAAATACTAAAAAGTATAGCCGTCCAAATTGATGATACTTGAAATCCGTGAATGAGATGACCAGCTAATAAAATGATAAGTCCGTTAATAACCAGTAGAAACAAGCCCAAAGTTAATATAGTTGCAGGCAGCGTTAGCAAAATCAATAAAGGTCTTACAAATAAATTCAAAACTGCTAAAACAATGGCTACAATTAATGCTGTTAGATAATCCACAACTTCAACGCCAGGTAAGAGTTTAGAAATGATGACTACCGCGATAGCGGAAAGAATGAATTTTACGATAAGTTTCATTTAAATAAGTTTTTGGTGTAATGAAAAATACAATAATTTATTTAACTTAAAAAATGCATCACTTCTTTATAAAAATCCTCTGGATTTTCGGCATGCAACCAATGGCCAGCATTTGAAATGGTTTCAATTTTTACATTAGGAAATTGGCGCTTGATAATATCGTTGTCTTGCAGCCCGATGTATTCAGATTTATCACCTCTTAAAAACAAAGCTGGCCCATCGTATTTCGCCTGAATAGGCAAGGCTTCACCAACCTCTGCTACCTGTTCGGTAAGCACTTCTAAATTTAGCCTAAGCGCTAAAGTGTCTTGATTTTTCCAATATAAATTTTTAAGTAAAAATTGTCGGATGGGTTTTGATTTAATATGCTTAGACAAGGCTTCATCGGCATCTCCACGTGATTTACATGTTTTAAAATCGATAGCATTTAAACCATCTAAGATTCCATCGTGATGCACCGGGTAAAATCTCGGGGAAATATCGGCAACAATTAAATGACTTACCATTTCAGGAAATTCGGTAGCCAGATGCATAGCGGTTTTTCCGCCCATAGAATGCCCTAAAAGCACAATGTTTTCAAGATGGTTGTCTTTACAATAAGATACCACATCTTCTGCCATAACCTCATAGTTAAAATTGTTGCTATGAAAGCTTCTACCGTGATTACGCTGGTCTATTAAATGGACTTGATAACCGGCCTCAGAAAAGGAAGTTCCTAAAGTTTTCCAGTTATCGCCCATACCTAAAAATCCATGTAAAATGATAAACGGTTTTCCTTCACCAATAATATTTGCGTATAGTGGCATTACTTTAATTTTTGAAGATACATTTGAATTACGTTTTCAACTCCTAAATACAAACTTTCGGTGATAAGTGCGTGGCCGATAGAAACTTCTAGTAATTCAGGAATATTTTGTTTAAAAAACTGAATGTTGTTCAAAGACAAATCATGTCCTGCATTGATGCCTAAACCTAAATCTGTCGCTAATTCTGCGCAAGCGGTGTAAGGCTTGATGGCTTCTAAATTGCCGCGTTCGTATTGATGTGCGAAAGCTTCTGTGTAGAGTTCAATTCTATCGGTTCCTGTGAGTTTAGCGCCTTCAACATGGCTTAAATTAGGGTCGACAAAAATAGAAGTTCTAATCCCATTGCGTTTAAATTCGGCAATAACTTCCGATAAAAATTGTTGGTGCTTTTTTGTATCCCAACCAGCATTTGAGGTAATGGCATCAACTGCGTCTGGCACCAAAGTTACTTGAGTTGGTTTTACTTTTAGCACGATGTCTATAAATTCCTTAATTGGATTGCCTTCAATATTGTATTCGGTACAAATTTCTGGCTTTAATTCATAAACATCCTTATAAGTGATGTGTCGTTGGTCGGGTCTAGGGTGAATCGTAATGCCTTGCGCTCCGTAGCGCTGAGCATCTTTTGCAAATTCTACAACGTTTGGTACATTTCCACCACGAGCGTTTCTTAAGGTAGCAACCTTGTTTATATTTACACTTAATTTCGTCATCATAGCAATTTTTAAAGTGCAAAAATACAAACAACAAAGGGCTAATTACAGTTAATTTTGATTAATTTGCACTTTCAATAATATACTAGATGCAACTAGATAATCTCATAATAAACGATCTAAAACCCATTCATATTTCTGATACCATTGGCGACGTGAAGTTGATGTTTAGTCAGCTTACATATACGCACATTCCAATAAAAAATGGTGAAATTTATATAGGATGTATTTCTGAAACTGATGCTCATTGTTTTGAGTCGCCTATTATTTTAAGTGATATCACCTATTCAATTGAAGGCTTTTTTGTTCGCGATAATAGTACCTGGCTTGACGTTTTAGAAGCTTTTGCGCAAAACAATAGCAATGTGATGCCTATTTTAGATATTAACAATACTTACCTAGGTTATTATGAATTAAACGATGTTATAGGATTATTTAATGAAACACCATTTTTTGCAGAATCCGGCGGCGTTATCATTGTTGAAAAAAGTTTGAACGACTATTCATTTAGCGAAATCAGTCAGATTGTTGAATCAAATAATGCCAAGATTTACGGTGCGTTTATTTCACAAATGGTAAACGACAAAGTTCAACTTACAGTTAAAATAGGCCAAACAGGAATGAATGACGTTTTACAATCCTTCAGACGTTATGGTTACAATATTGTATCTGGGATTGAAGAAGACACCTATATTGAAAATTTAAAAGAGCGTTCGGACTATTTAAATAAATATTTAGACTTATAATCAACTTCTCACATTACTACTTTGAAAATAGCAATATTCGGTCAGCAATTTCATCACAGCACCCAAGAAAGTTTGGAAATTCTATTTGAATGTCTTGATGACTACAAGGCTGAGATTTATTTGGAGCCAGAGTTTGCTAATTTTATAGGAAAAAAGTTTAACCAACTCAGTAAGAAGTTTGCCTGCGAATCTTTTGAAAATATTGATTCAAGTTTCGATTTATTGGTAAGTATTGGCGGCGACGGCACCATTTTAAGAGCCATTACACATGTGAAAACTTCTGGTGTGCCAATAGTTGGTATTAATACTGGAAGATTAGGATTTTTGGCGACGATTCAAACCAGTGTAATTAAATCTGCTTTTGAAGATATTTTTAATAAGAACTATAAAATCTCTGAACGCAGTCTGGTGTCGGTTACGACAAATCCAGTTCACGAAGCAATGGTTAACATCAACTTTGCTTTAAATGAAGTGGCTGTAAGTAGAAAAAATACCACTTCCATGATTTCGGTAGACACCCATTTAAACGACGAATATCTCACCTCATATTGGGCAGATGGTTTGATAATAGCAACACCAACAGGTTCTACCGGATATTCTTTAAGTTGTGGCGGTCCCGTTATTACGCCTCAAGCTGGCAATTTTGTAATAACACCTATTGCCCCACACAACCTTAATGCCAGACCTTTAGTAATTCCCGATTCAACCTCTATTCAGTTAAAGGTTAACGGAAGAGAAGATGATTTTTTACTCTCTCTAGATAGCCGATTATTTACGCTAACAAACGACACTGTTGTTACCGTAAAAAGAGCCAATTTTAAAATAAACATGGTGGAACTTAATAGCGAAAGCTTTTTAAATACCTTAAGAAAAAAACTGCTTTGGGGTGAAGATAGGCGCAATTAAACAATAAATTTAACGCTTTGGTGTTAATCACTAAGACAATTGAACTCAAATTGTAATAGGCTAATCATTATTGTTATATTTGCAAACTTTTAAAAATTTATGAGGCACAAAATCATAGTTTTATTAAGCTTTTTAATCATCGGGACCACAAGTGCCCAAATATATGAAGTTGGCGTGTTTTTAGGTGGAAGTAACTTTATTGGAGATGTTGGAGCAACCACTTACATTGCCCCAAATAATCTTGCTATTGGTGGTATTTTAAAATGGAATAGAAGTCCAAGGCATGCATTTCGCGCTTCACTAACTTATGCCAAACTAGAAGGTATCGATAGTAAATCAAGCGACAACAGACGTATTGCCAGAAATTATTCGTTTGAAAATGATATTGTGGAATTATCGGCTGGAATGGAATTCACTTTTTTTGATTTTGATTTACACATTACTGGAAATAAAACAACACCATATTTATATACCGGTATTTCTGTGGCGCATCACGATAATTATTTTTTCACAGCAGCCGGCGACTACACATCTGAAAACACAAGTAGTTGGGCTTATGGCATTCCTATTATATTCGGCATTAAAACAACCATAACCAATCATATCATTTTAGCAGGAGAAGTTGGTGCTCGATATACGTTTAGCGACGAATTGGACGGCAGTGTGCCTGATGCAGATTTTAGACAGAATTTGAGTTTCGGTAATACGAACAGCAACGATTGGTACGTATTTACTGGAATAACCTTAACATATACCTTCGGCCAAAGACCTTGTTATTGCTCTTACTAAATGGAAAGTATACCTAAATTTCATACCGATAAATTACCCAAACATCTCGCCATTATTATGGATGGCAACGGTAGATGGGCCAAACAAAAAGGAATGTTGCGCATAATAGGGCATGAAAATGGGACAAAATCGGTAAGAACTACAGTAGAAGCGTGTGCAGAAATTGGAATTGAACATCTTACCTTATATGCCTTTTCAACCGAAAACTGGAACAGACCCAAAACTGAAGTAAATACTTTAATGAAATTATTAGTGAAATCATTAAAAAAAGAAATTAAAACACTTCAGGACAACAATATTAAACTAATGGCTATTGGTAATCTAAATGAACTCCCTCAAAATGCGCATAAAGAATTGCTAGAAGTAATCGATAAAACAAAATCGAATACACATATGATTTTAACTTTAGCATTGAGTTATGGCTCACGAGAAGAGTTAATAAATGCGATTAAAACCATAAGTAGCAACGTTAAAAATAATATAATTTCAATTGATTCTATTGATGAATCCATAATTAATAATCATCTTTACACGCAAAATTTACCAGACGTAGACTTGCTAATTAGGACTAGCGGCGAACAAAGAATTAGTAACTTTTTACTTTGGCAAATCGCTTATGCCGAATTGTATTTTACTGATGTACTTTGGCCAGACTTTCAAAAGGAAGATTTGTACAAGGCCCTTAAATGCTATGAACAACGTGAAAGAAGATTTGGTAAAACAAGTGAACAACTTAGCAAATAATCAAAAAATTTGAAAACTTATCGTAATTTCTTTATAATAATCCTAACTTTTATAATTGGACCAATATTATCAGCTCAGGAATATTCATTCGACACAGGCAAATCTTACGTAATTGGCGAAATAGAGGTCACAGGTAATACCTCATTTGGTTCACAGACTATCGTGGCTTATTCGGGTCTTAGAAAAGATGATGTTATTAAAATACCTGGTGAAAAAATAAGTAACGCCATCAAAAAATTATGGCGTTCAAATTTATTTAGTAGTATTGATATTTATGCCACAAGGTTTGCCAACGATACCGTGTTTTTAGAAATTGAACTTTCTGATTTACCCGAATTAAATACTGTAAAAGTACAAGGTGTTAAAAAAGGTAAGTTTGAAGAAATTATAAACGAAAACAAACTTCAAAAAGGTACCAAAGTAACTGAAAACTTAATAACTACAACCAAAAGTTACTTAACGAATAAATATAAGAAAAAAGGTTTTTTTAATACCGAAGTCAATATCGTCACCACAGAAGTAAAAGACACTATAGATAAAAAGCGTGTCAATATGCTTGTAGATATTGATCAAAAAGAAAAGGTTAAAATAAAAAAGATTGAGTTTGAAGGTAACGAGGTATTTAAAGACAAAAGATTGCGAAAATCACTCAAAAATACCAAACAAAAGTTTCTGTTTAGAATATTAAAACGCTCCAAATATATTGAAGCCGACTTTAAAGAAGATCTTGTATCACTTATCGATTTATATAAAGAAAATGGTTACCGCGATGCTAGGGTAGTCTCTGATACTATTATTAAAAATGACGACAACACCATTTCATTAAAAATAGAAGTTAATGAAGGTTCAAAATATACTTTCGGAAAAATAAACTTTGTAGGAAATACAGTTTATTCAAATCGAGAATTAATGTCTGTTTTAAAAATTACTGAAGGTTCAACTTATAATGGCGTTGAACTCGCTAAGCGCATTGAAGATAATACACGTCCTGATGGCATTAATCTAACCAACCTATACCAAGACAGCGGCTATTTGTTCTCAACCATAAACCCAGTAGAAACTGGTGCTGATGGCAATGTTATCGATCTTGAAATTAGAATAACCGAAGGTAAACCAGCCTATCTAAATAACGTAACAGTTATTGGAAACGAGATAACAAATGATAGGGTTATTTACCGTGAACTACGCACGAGACCTGGACAACTTTATCAAAAATCAAACATCGTTAGAACAGTGCGTGAGCTCGGTCAGCTTGGATTTTTTGATGGTCAACAAATTACACCTGATATTAAAAATCCTGATCCCAATGCTGGCACACTCGATATTCAGTATTCAGTAGTAGAACAAGGTTCTAGCCAGATTGAATTACAAGGTGGTTATGGTGGTGGTGGCTTTATAGGAACACTCGGGCTTTCTTTTAACAATTTTGCCATCAAAGATATTTTCAAAAAAGACGCCTACAAACCTGTTCCACGTGGTGATGGACAAACACTAGCGCTGCGGTTGCAAGCGAGTCAATTTTTCCAAACATTTAGTTTTACCTTTAGCGAACCATGGTTAGGTGGAAAAAGACCTCAGCAACTTTCGGTTTCATTATCTCAAACCAAACAATTTTTATTTGATCCATTCAGCAGAAGAGCCGACAGAAGTCGTAGTTTCAATATTACCGGTATTTCGGTTGGTCTGGCAAAACGATTAACAGTTCCTGACGATTTCTTTTTATTGTCTCAATCGGTGGGTCTTCAGCATTATAGTCTGAACAATTATAATACTGGTTTATTTACCTTTGGTAATGGGTATGCTAATAATTTATCATATACAGTTGCTTTGTCAAGAAACAGCACCTATACCGATCCAATTTTTCCAACTGGTGGATCGAATTTTAGTATCTCGGCAAAATTATCGTTACCCTATTCACTTTTAAATAATGTTGATTATGGCGCATTAGCCGAAGAAAGAGCTGGTTTGGATCCCACAAATCCTAGCGACTTTCAACGAATCGGAGATATAGATCAAGAACGTTTTAAATGGCTTGAATTTTATAAAGTTAAATTTAGAGGTGATTATTACACCACATTGTTCAAGCAATTCGTATTACGATCAAATATTGAATTTGGTTTTTTAGGTGCTTACAACAACGATAGAGGTATCATACCTTTTGAGCGTTTCTTTTTGGGTGGTGATGGTTTAGGAAATTTTGCTTTAGACGGACGTGAAGTCGTGCAATTAAGAGGTTACCCAAACCAATCTTTGTCGACGGTTGATGGTGGAACGATTTACAATAAGTTTTCATTAGAGCTTAGACATCCAATTACCTTAGGTGCTGGCGCGAAAATTTTTGCACTCGGATTTTTAGAGGCTGGTGCGTCATTCGATAACTTTAGAGAGTATAATCCCTTTAACATGCAACGTTCAGCTGGATTTGGTATCAGAATTTTTATGCCAGCCTTCGGACTTTTAGGTATTGATTTCGGACATGGTTTTGATCCATTACCTGGACAAACACAGAAAAATGGATGGGAAACCCACTTCATTATTGGACAACAATTTTAAGTTTGGCACGATATTTTCTAACGTTGATTTAAGTAATTCATAGCAGTGTTAAAATTTTTCAATATTTATTTCGTTAATTTGAAAAATATTATGGTTAACATAAATAATATACTTACATGAAATACAATGTTCTTTATATATTGACAATAGTTGTTTTTACAACGCTTTCAACTCATGCGCAAAGAGGTATAAGAATCGCTTATATAGATACGGAATACATTTTAGAAAATGTACCTAACTATACTGAGGCTAATGCGCAACTCGACAAAAAAGTGCAGGAATGGAAATCTGATATAGATAAAAAGCTCAATGCCATTGAAACCAAAAAACAAGAGCTCGAAGCTGAACGTATTTTGCTAACAAAGGAATTGTACGAAGAACGACTTGAAGATATTAAGATTGAAGAAAATGAAGTGTTGGATTATCAGCAGAAAAGATTTGGACCAGAAGGCGATTTAATAACACAAAAAAATCAACTAGTTCAGCCTGTTCAAGATCAAATTTTTGCCACAGTGCAAGAAATTGCTGAAGCTAGAAATTACGATTTTATTTTTGACAAATCTGCCGACCTAACAATGCTTTTTTCAGCTAAGCAATATGATATTAGCGAGCAAGTTTTAAGAAGTATAACAAGATCAACTGGGCGCAGACAGGCACAAACTAAGGAAGAGCGCCGCGAAGCGGAAGCGGAAGAATTAGCTCCAGAAATAAATGAAAGTCTTGAAGACAGACAAAAAGCCTTAGAAGAAAAGAAAGACGCTAGAAGACAGGAAGCTGAGACCAGACGTCAACAGCAACTAGAAGAAAGAGAAGCAGCAAAAGAAGCAGCGGCGGCTAGGAGACAACAAATAATTGACGAACGTGCCAAAGCCAGAGAAGAAAAAATGGGTAAGAGTGGCAGAACCACAGCAGACAAGGATTCTACTACCGATGCTTCAAAACAAAGTGATAACTCTGGTAAAACGCCTCAAGAATTGATGGCCGAGCAACGTGCTGAAAAATTAAAGGAACGTGAACAAAAAAGACAAGAAGCCTTAGAAGCACGAAATATTAGCACACCTCCTTCTATTGGAAAAGAAGCTGAGAAAGAGGTTGAAAAAACAGTAACCAAAGACTCAATTTCGGACGCAAAAGATAAGACGCCACAAGAATTAATGGCAGAAGAAAGAGCCAGAAAAATAAAAGAACGCGAAGAAAAAAGACAAGAAATTCTAGATGCTAAAAAAGCTCAAACTGGAAACACAGATGAGAAACCTGCTGAGAAGTCTAAAGATTCGACCGCCGCTGAAAAACCTTTAACAGCTAAAGAGAAAATGGAAGCTGAACGTCAAAAGAAAATTGACGAAAGAGAAGCACGAAGAAAAGAATTAGAAGATCGTAAAAAGAAAATATTAGAAGATCGTAAAAAAGAAAAAGAAGAAGCTGAGAAAAAAGCAGACTCAATTAAAAACAATTAATTAATACACAATAGTAACATTTAAACACATGAAACAATTTAAAACTATTTTATTTGCAACTGCCCTATTTCTAGGTGCAACAACGTTAAGCACTGCACAAAGTAAAGTTGCTCATATCGATTCTCAAGCACTTATTGGTGCCATGCCGGAGACTAAAGCTGCTCAGGCCGAGATTGAAAAACTTGAGAAAACGTATCAAGTAGCAATTGAAGAAATGATAGCTGAATATCAAAATAAATTAAAACGATACGATGCCGAAGCTGCTTCTCAAACAGATGACGAAAATGCTAAAAGAATGACCGAAGTAGAAACCATGCAACGCAGCATTAGAGAATATCAAGGTCAGGCACAAGAAGATCTTCAAAAAAAGCAATTCGACTTATTAAAACCAATTACCGAAAAAGTGAAAGCTGCTATCGTTAAAGTGGCAAAAGCTCAAGGTTTTGATTACGTATTAGAATCTACGCCTAACAACGGTATTGTAATAATGGCTGACGGAAAAGATCTTATTGCAGATGTTAAAAAAGAATTGGGTATTTAATTCAATCTTAAAAATTAAAGTTCAACGAGCCGCTTTTAATAGAGCGGCTTGTTTATTTTTGTAAGCATGCAAAACAATCCTATTGGTATTTTTGATTCTGGTGTTGGTGGTACTTCTATTTTTAAGGAAATACATCAACTGCTTCCAAATGAATCCTTAATATATTTAGCAGATAGTAAAAACGCTCCTTATGGTACCAAATCGAAGGAAGAAATTATTAGTTTGAGTGTTAAGAACACTGAACTTCTTATAAAAATGAAATGCAAACTTATTGTTGTAGCTTGTAATACCGCTACAACAAATGCCATTTCACATTTAAGAGCAAATTACCAGTTGCCATTTATCGGAATTGAACCTGCTATAAAACCTGCGGCACTTCAATCTCAATCTAAAAGTATTGGTATTTTAGCAACCAAAGGCACTTTGTCTAGTGAGTTGTTTCATAAAACCACAAATCTTTACAGTCAAAACATTACCGTTGTTGAACAAACTGGCACTGGGATAGTAGAATTAATTGAAAATGGCGCCCTACATTCACCAGAATTAAAATCACTGCTCAAAAGCTACATGCAACCCATGATCGATGCCCAAATAGATTATTTGGTCTTAGGTTGCACGCACTATCCCTATTTGATTCCGATTTTGAAAACCATTTTACCAGAAAATGTTACAATTATAGATTCTGGACTTGCAGTGGCAAGACAAACCAAAGCGGTTTTAAACCTTCATGATTTAGAAAAAACTATTTCAAATTCCCCAGAAATAATATTTTACACCAACGGAAAAACCGATGTAATTACCGCTTTAACAGAAGCAAAATATCCAGTGAAATTTTTAAATTTCTAGTAAGGTATCGTTAGATTTTACTACTACAAGCAAATGAAAATTATATTTGTTTACAATGCAAAGTCAGGTTTAAAACATTCTGTTTTAGATAGCGTGCATAAAATAATAAGCCCTTCAACCTATCCTTGTAATTTGTGTGCACTCACACATGATACGTTTTCTGAGAAAAGCCTTTGGCGCGAGTTTCAGAAAGATTTTCTGATTGAAATGCGCTTCTTACATAGTGATGAATTTGAAAGTAGTTTTCATTCAGAACAGTTTCAATATCCCACAATTTTACAACTAGAAAACAATACATTGATTGAAATCATTAGTTCCGAAGAGATAAATAACATGAAGGATTTACAAGCATTAATCCATGGTATTAAAACACTCAACCTTTCAGTATAAAACAATCTAAACACTATTTGAACCAACTGGCATATTTTATATAATTGTCGGCAATCCGATTAATTTCGCCATTGATAAGCGCTTCGCTAATGTCCTTAACTTTTTTGGCTGGAACACCTGCATAAATACTACCAGCTTCTACCCTTGTATTTTGAGTAACTACAGCACCTGCGGCTATAATTGAATTACTTTCTATTACGCAATCGTCCATTACAATACTACCCATTCCGATTAGTACATTGTCATGAATTGTACAGCCATGTACAATAGCATTATGCCCAATAGATACATTATTACCAATAGTTGTAGGCGATTTTTGATAGGTGGCATGTATGACCGCACCATCTTGTATATTCACTTTATTTCCAATTTTTATAAAGTGAACATCACCGCGCAGCACTGCATTAAACCAAATACTGCATTGACTTCCTAAACTAACCTCACCAACAACAGTGGCATTCTCAGCAATATAACAATCATCTGGAATAATTGGCGTGTGTCCGTTAACTGATTTAATTACAGGCATATTTTTTCCTATTTATAAAATGATAACAATTCAGATTTTTTTGAGGCAGAAACCATTACTTCCTTGCCATTACTTAGAATAACGCTTCCACCTTTTCCCTTTTTATATTTGGCAACATGGTTTACATTCACCAAATAGGATTTATGAACCCTTGCAAAGCTTGAATTTTTAAGAATATCTTCAAAATATTTTAGTGTTTTACTCACTAATTTCTTCTTATTATTACTTAAATATATTTCGGTATAATTATCATCGGCCTTACAGTATAGAATGTCGGCGGTATCTAATACTTCAAAACCATCTTGTTGGGGAATGGTTATTTTTCCGTCTACAAATTGTGATTTTGTAACCAGAACCTGATTCGCAAGTGCATTCTCTTTTTCTTTTATGTCTGTAACATAATCGACTGCCTTTATTAATTCGTCGATAGAAATTGGTTTCATTAAATAATAGGAAGCATGGGCATTTAATGCCTCTAAAGCATATTGATTGTAGGCAGTTACAAATATCGTTTCAAAGTTTACAGAACCAACTTTATCTAGCAAATCAAAGGCATTCCCGAATGGCATTTCAACATCCAGAAAGACTAAATCCAAGTCGTTTTGCCTTATTAAAGCAAGTCCTTCGTCAATGTTTGCTGCTTCACCAACAATCTCAACATTGGGGCAATATTTTATCAAGTAGTTTTTAAGTATTTCTCGACTATTGGCCTCGTCCTCTACTATTATTGACTTTAATTTCATAAGGTAAATTTAAATTTTTAATCTTTCTTGAGCGTTACAATTACGCGCGTTCCTGTATCTCCTTCAGAATTAAAATCTTCGATATCTACAGATATTTTATCCTTATACATTTGATTAAGAATAGAAACACGTTTTTTAATATTGTTCATACCCTTTGAATTTTGCTTTTTTTGATTGGCAGTTTTCAGTTCTTTAGAACGTTGTCTGCCAATACCATCGTCAGTTACTGATATCATAATTTCGTTGATTGATTTGTTAGCGATTTTAATGTCTAAAAAACCTTTATCTTCTTTATATCTCAAGCCGTGCCAAACAGCATTTTCAATGTACGGTTGCAGTAACATAGGAGGAATCTGATAAGCCTCTACATCAACATCTTCATCTACAATAATTTGATAATCAAATTTTTCTTTAAAACGAAAATGCTCCAATTTGGTGTACATTTTTAAAAGGTTAATTTCCTTTTCTAAGGGAATAAAGTCTTCTTCGCTATTCTCTAAAACAGCGCGCATTAGTAGGGCAAAATCGGATAAATATCGATTAGCCGTACGTTCGTCATTTAGTGCAATGAAACTATTTACAGAATTGAGCGCGTTAAAAATAAAATGGGGGTTCATCTGGCTTCTCAGCGATTTTAGAGCCAATAAATTGTTTGCTAAGCGTTGTTGTTTGATGTATTTGAACATAAAATAGCCCGTGATCAGCAGCAGTATCAATCCCGAAATAAGTGAGTAAATAATTACTTGCTGCCGTTTGTTTCGTTCAAAAGTAAGTTCTAAATTGCTCAATGACAGCGCGCGATCGGTCTCCAAACTTGTAATTCGACTTTGACTCTCGATAAGTTTTCTATTAAATCTTGCTGCCTGCGCTATTTCTTGTTCTTTTAAAATATACAAGGCATCCACTACATCTTTATAGCTTTTATAAGTTTCTAGAGCCTTAGCGTAATTTCCAGCATCTTCGTATACGTCGGTAAGTTTTTTATAAGCGTCCTTTTTGACTATTAAATCTTCGCTTAAAGTGGCTTCTTCAATACTTTTTTCAAGAAATGGAATGGCATTTTTATAATCTTGTTTTAAAAAATAAGCATTTCCAATTTTATAATTTTGTTTTTGAGGTGTAAACGGACTTTCATTTGGAAGAACCGAATCTGATTTCACTACTAAAACATCTTTCAAGGCTTCTTTTCTTAAAGCAATTTCTTTGGAATAATCTTGGCTTTTATTTTTAAAGTCGGCAATGGTGATTTTCTCTTCCATGGCACGTTTTGGATTTTCGTTCTCGGCCAAATTCAGTGCACTGTTGAAAAATCCTTCAGCTTGTTTCAAATTACCAGCTGCTGCATAAGATTTAGCTATTTTAGAATTTAAATCTGTTTGCTTGGCTTTAATTTTAGCAGCGTTGGCAACCGCAACACCGTTATTGAATGCTCTTATTGATTGCTCGTATAAATTCATTTCAAAATAAGTGTCACCCAAGCTTTCATGCCATACAACCAATTGATAATTATCCAGAGATTTTTCATTAATTGATTTTAAGGTAGACAGACTTTCTTGAAAGTTGCCATTTAATCTTTGTGATTTCGCGAGTTTTAATCGAACGTCATTATTAGAAATATTTTGAAGACTGATTAGATAATTATAAACTGCCAAATCAAATTGCTTCCAATAATAATATATGTCGCCCAAAACCTCATACACATCAGCATTTTGATTGACAGTATTACTCTTTTCTAGAGCTTGAGTAACAAATAGAATACTTCGCTCTGCATCTTTTTTTAAATAGGTCTCGGCAGAATCTATATAATTTCTAAAAAGCTGTGCACTTTCTTTTCTTAATTGGTTGGATGATGGTTTAACCTGTTGGGCAGTTACTTCAACCGAAATTCGTTCGTTGTTTTTTATCGTGTAGAAAACAGTTTCGAAATCTGGATGTTTTACAACCAGCTGGTCTCCTTTTTTTACCCTAATTCTAAAGGTTCCGTCACTTCCTGTGGTGGAATAAGCGCCACCGTTAACCTCAATAGTTACGTTTGAAATTGGATTTGAAGAAAACTGTTCTTTTACAGAACCTCGCACATAAAAGTAGTCTATGTTATCAGGGTTACTTTCTTGGGAAAAAGCAGCCAATCCTGAATACAGTGCTAACAACAAGAGTAAAAGACGCGTTAATTTCAAATTAAATATCATTTAAAATTTAAACTTACGCACTTTATTTGATTAATTAAAATGGTGAAATGGGAGATTTAATATTTGTTATGTCACAAAATCAGCCTTCACTCATTCAACAGTTCACTTCACTAAAAAAACTAAGCCTTCACCTTATTTTGATTTTGGAAATAAATAAGTTTTAATATTATTTTGAGACTCGTTAACTTAGTTTATCGCAGGACAATCACATTCGTATTTCTTTTTACGGCAATTAAAGTTGTAGCCTAATGTTATTTGATGAAATCCACCGTTGTTAAAAACTACTGAATTTGCCTGATATGAATAGGTGTAAGCAAATACAAAATTATTGTAATCTACTCCTACAAATGGGGTAAAGTATTGAAGTTTTTGGCTACTAACACCCGAACCGTCTAAAAACTCAGCACCATCAAAACTTCTGCGATAAGATAATCCACCCCAAATTCTTCCGAAATCCATGTCCTTATAAACTTTTCCGTTTATATCAATAGACGATTCCTGAGTTGCATCGCGATACATGTACATAATTGAAGGCTCATAACTCCATTCACTACCGTATTTCTTAAAAGTATTTCCAACTGACAGTAAATAGGTGCGAAGATTATCAAAACTTAAACCTTGTTCGTTAAAATTAATTCCTTCATTATTCAATACGTTTTTAACAGTTGCATGCGCATAAAAATTAATAAAGTGATACGAAAAACCAAAATCAATATTAAAATTGGTGGCACTTTGTTCGATTCCAGCGATAATAGGATCAAAGCCTTGTGATAAAAATGATGTTTCATCCAGCTTATATTGAATAAACCCTGCACTTAAACCAAACGAAAGCATGTTCAAATCAATTTCGTTACGAGAAAACATAAGGTGGTGTGCATAAGTTGCATAAGCACCAACTTGTGAATGGAATCCGTTTCGATCGCTGTAGACGATTCCACCAACTGCTGAAGGACCTTCACCTAATCTACTATTAACACTTAGGGTAGCAAGACTTGGAGCATTATCATCGCCGAACCATTGTTGCCTTCCTGTCATTCTAATTTTTGCGCAATTAGCTACACCAGCCATGGACGGATGTATGAGGTAATAATTATCTGTTAAATAATCTGAATAAATAGGCAGACCTTCTTGGGCATTTAAAGTTGTTATGGTTAGTAACAACGTCATAAGTTTTAAATAGGTTTTAAATTTCATAATATTTTATCTTTTCAAAGTAAAGTGTGCTTTAAACTCTTTTTGCTCACCTGTT
>NZ_DAISXK010000005.1:0-5144 GCF_036825875.1 Paucihalobacter sp.
CATGGCCGGACGCGGCTCCAGATTAAGACCACATACCTTAACCATTCCAAAACCGCTAATACCGGTAGCTGGACAACCCATTGTGCACCGCTTGGTGAAGGACATTGCCAAAGTGCTCAATCAACCAATAGAAGAAGTAGCTTTTGTATTGGGCGATCCTGCATTTTTTGGAGATGAAGTAGTAAATAGTTTAACCGAGTTAGCCCAATCACTTGGTGCTAAGGCAAGTATTTATCGTCAAGACCAACCTTTAGGCACTGGGCATGCTATTATGTGTGCCAAACCATCACTTTCAGGACCAGCGGTTATCGCCTATGCCGACACGTTAATTCGTGCTACCTTTAACTTAGACCCAGAAGCTGATGCCGTTATTTGGACCAAAGAAGTTGAAAATCCGGAGGCTTTTGGTGTCGTAAAATTGAATGCGCAACAACATATTGTTGAATTAGTTGAAAAGCCGAGCAGCTTTGTTTCTAACCAAGCGGTGATTGGTATTTATTATTTTAAAGATGTGGCTGTTTTAAAAGACAAACTTCAAGAGGTTTTAGACGAAAACATCACCAATGGTGGCGAGTATCAAATAAACGATGGTATTAAACGTATGATTGCTGAAGGTCGTATTTTTAAAACCGGTACTGTGGATGAATGGATGGATTGCGGTAATAAAGCCGTTACCATCGAAACCAACAGCAAAATGCTAGGCTTTCTAAAAGAGGACAACGAAGAGGTTTTAATATCAAATTCAATAAATCAATTTAATACAACTATTCTCGAGCCATGCTTTATTGGTGAAAATGTAGTTTTAAAGGATTGTATTATTGGCCCTTACGTATCAATCGGTAACAACTGCAATTTAGAAAACACCAGCGTTAAAAACAGCTTAATACAAAACAACACCAAGATTATAAACGCTAAATTAGACCAAGCGATGATAGGTAATTACGTTCATTTTGACGGTGAGTTTAAAAGCATTAGTATCGGCGATTATTCAGTATTAGAGTAAATTTTTGAGTGAGATTGAATTTTTTGCAGATTTTGGAATAACTATTGATACCTAGCGTTATTACATTACAATTAGAATCATTTTCATGAAACAATCAGCATTGGTTATTATCTTTTTATTGGGATTAATTTTTAATCCAACAAATAGCTATGCACAAATTGATTTCAATAAAAAACCTGATGATGACTTGGGAAATGTTGAAGATAAGTTTCAAGAACTGTTTTTTGAAGCGCTGAAGCAAAAAGGCATTGAAAATTACCAGCGCGCCATAGACGCATTGCTAAAATGTGAGGAACTCAATAACGAGGAAGCTGTTATTTATTTAGAATTAGGTAAAAATTACATTCAGTTAGAGCAATTAAATCTTGCCGAAGAAGCTTTGCTAAAAGGGCTAAAAATCACACCAAAAAACGAATGGATGTTAGACCAACTTTACGAAGTATATACACAGCAAAATAATATCCCTAAAGCTGTTGAAATAGTAAAGAAACTGGTGGAGGTACATCCCGATTACAAACAAGATTTAGCAACCTTATACATAAGACAAAAACAATTCGACGACGCTTTAAAGTTATTGGATGAACTTGATAAAAATTTAGGTTTGTCTCCTGTGCGCAACAACATGCGAAACGAAATTTACAAACAAACCGCAGGAGACGACAGTCAAATAAGCGATTTGCAAAATCGCATCAAAAGTAATCCAAAAAACGAAAGTAATTATTTGGCCTTAATTTATAGTTACCAACAAAACGGCAATCAAGATAAAGCTTTTGAAACTGCTCAAAATTTACTAAAAGAAATTCCAGAATCGGAGTTGGTACATGTAGCCTTATATGAGTTTTATTTACAGAACAATCAGGCAGAAGATGCGTTTAAATCTGCAGAAAAAGCCCTGATTAGCGCTGAGGTTAATAACAACGATAAAACAAAAATTCTTCAAAATTTAGTGAATTTTGTCGGCAATAATCCACAACACGAAAACAAATTAATCGCTTTAACCACCCTAATTAGTAGCGATCAAAGCTCGGAATCCTTAAGCGAAGTAGCCAATTATTATCTTCAATTGGGCGATAAACAAAAAGCACTAGAAAGCTACCAAAAGGCACTTCAGCAGAACCCAACAGATTTTACCTTAATTAAAAATAGTTTATTGTTGCAATTAGATTTACAGCTATATGATAATGCCGCGAAAGAAAGCGCGCAAGCACTTAGTTTATTTCCAGCGCAACCTTTATTGTATTTATTAAATGGTGTTGCGCAAAACAACTTAAAAAACGCTGATAAAGCTATTGAAAATTTAGAAATGGGCTTAGATTTTTTAATTGACGATAAAAAAATGGAAGCCGATTTTTACCAACAGCTAAGCATTTCATATCAACTTAAAGATAATATTGCCAAAAGCAAAACGTTTGCTGAAAAGGCAGCAGCCATTATAAAAGCCCAATAACTTGTATGCTTAACAAAATTTCCATTTTTAGATTTGCAACGCTTTGCGTGTTATTATTTGCAATGTCATGTAAAAGCAGTAAAACGTTTGTAAGCAATGGCGAGGTGAATGACAATATTTCTGCAAAACAGTTGATTCGTGCGGTTGAGAAAAGCAATACCGATTTTAAAACCTTTCAGTCCAGGTTGAATTTAGAATATTCTGAAGGTGAAAAGTCACAAAGCTTTAACTTAACTTTGCGAATAGAAAAGGACGAAACCATTTGGTTGAGCGCAACATTAGGATTAGCTAGAGCAATTATCACCCCTAAAAAAGTACAGTTTTACGATAAAATAAACAACCAATATTTTGATGGTGATTATTCAATATTGAGTGATTTTTTAGGCACTGAACTCGATTTTTTCCAGTTGCAAAGTTTACTTTTGGGTGAATCTATTGTGGATTTAAATAAAGGAACTTACAGCCTAGCAAATTCAGTAAATTCTTATGGGCTCCAGCCGAAACAGCAGAAGACCTTATATAATTTATTGGTATTGTTTAATCCTTCACATTTTAAACTGGATGGATTTTCAATATCGCAGCCACTTAAAAATCGGCAGCTAATGACGAATTACAAAAGCTTTCAAAAAGTGAACAATAAGTTATTTCCGGAGCAAATAGATATCATTGCTACTGAAGATAATGAATCAGTTTTTATTAAATTGGAAATGAAATCTATAAGTTTAAATGAGGCATTGCGATTTCCATTTAAAATTCCTAGTGGTTACAAAGAAATTGTTTTAAAATGAACGTGAAATTGTATCGTATTTTATTAGTGGTGCTATTGTTTCAAACCTTTGTGTTCGGACAAAGTGATAAACAAAAAGCGCTCGAAACCCAACGCATTCAGCTACAAAAGGAAATTACACAAATTAATAGTTTGTTGTTTTCAAATAAGAAAAAAGAAAAGTCGGTTTTAAACATGGTTGAAGACCTAAACTATAAAATCCGTGTAAGGCAAAATCTTATAAAAACCACCAATGAACAAGCTAATTTACTCACCAGAGAAATTAACGATAACCAAAATCAAATTTCAAATCTTAGAGATCAACTTAAACAGTTAAAGGAAGATTATGCGGGTATGATTGTGAAATCCTATAAAAGCAAATCGCAGCAAAGTAGGATTATGTTTTTACTCTCTTCCGACGATTTTAAACAAGCCTACAAACGATTACAATATATTCAGCAATACGCAGATTATCAAAAACAGCAAGGCGAAGCCATAAAGGAAAAAACCGAAACACTTCAAGCCTTGAATATAACGCTTTCTAAACAAAAGGAAGACAAGCAAAAACTTATTGAAGAAAACCGCAAAGCCAAAGCCGACCTAGAGTCCGATTTAAAATCGCAAAACACCTTAATGGCGAGTATTAAAACTGAGCTCAAGCAATTTGCCACACAAATCAAAACCAAGCAACAAGAAATTGACCGTATAGATGCCGAAATTAAAAAACTCATTAGAGAAGCCATTGCAAGCTCTAACAAAGCATCAGGCAACACTACCAACACCGGAAAATTTGTACTAACGCCAGCCGGTAAGGCTTTGGCAGCAAATTTCGTCGCCAATAAGGGTAAATTACCTTGGCCAGTTGAGCGTGGTGTCATTAAAATGCGTTACGGCACACAACGCTCGCTTATAGACAATACTGTTACCATAAAAAGTAATGGCATCAGAATTGCCACAGAAAAAAGCGCACAGGTTAAAGCAGTGTTTGAAGGTGAAGTATTTGCAGTGCAATTGATTAAATTTAGTAATCCGTCGGTGTATATCAAACACGGTAACTACATTTCGGTATATACCAATTTATCGAAAGTATTAGTAAAAAAAGGCGATAAGGTTTCTACTGGACAGGCCATCGGCGAAGTGTTTACTGATATGAACGGCGAAACTATGTTACGGTTTTCTATATACAAAGAAGACCAAACTGAAAATCCTGAATTGTGGTTGGCTAAATAGGCATTACAACATACTTAAAAAAATAATGCCTTCAACTCGGTAGCATCATGTGGTTTCATTTTGCCAGCCAATACTAAGGCTAGTTGTTTACGACGCAGTGCTGCATTGTAGCGTTCTTTTTCTAAATCAGTTTCGGGAATCAGTTCAGGAACTTGAACAGGTCGGCCAGTTTCATCAACGGCTACAAAAGTATAAATAGCTTCGTTGGCTTTGTCTTTACTTCCTGATTCGCGGTCTTCAATCCAAACATCTAAAAACACTTCCATTGAGGATTTAAATGAGCGCGATACCTTAGCTTCCACAGTTACCACACTTCCTAGCGGGATAGCGCGATTAAAGGCTACGTGATTAACTGAGGCGGTCACTACAATACGCCGCGAGTGCCTGCGTGCCGCTATACTGGCAGCGCGATCCATACGCGCCAACAATTCGCCACCAAAAAGGTTGTTAATAGGGTTGGTTTCACTCGGTAAAACCAAATCGGTCATGATGGTTAAAGAGTTCTGGGCTGTTTTGGGTTGCATGGGTTTAAATATAAATTACACCATGCAAAGGTACGGCTAAAAATGAAATCAATCCAACTGCTTCACCAACAACCAAGCTTCCTTATTATGAGTAGCTCTAATGCTTCTCAATGTGTTTAAAGCTTCAATGCGGTCGCTGTAACTGCCGTAAACTACTTCGTGTAGTCCGTATTT